>DAIPJJ010000036.1:0-27477 GCA_036770325.1 Terriglobales bacterium | reverse complement strand
CCCTTTCCGATAGCTGACCCGCGATCACAGCAGTTGCCAGAAACGCGAAGAGTGCCACCCAGTTTTGGGGGTCGGCAATCGTGAAAGTGCCGATTGGCGGAAGGAAGAAAAAGTTGAACGCTAGCGTTGAGTAAACCGCAAGAACACCGGCATACCAAAACCCCAATATGCGGAGACGACCAAAACTGCCAGCAAGAAAGTCAGGACGACCGTGGTGGAATTTGCGTGCTATCGAAAACCGATGGACCCGAAGCATTACTTTCTGCGATCGCGAGATTAGTCAGATCCTACGAGACACACAAGCGAACTCCCATTCGAAGCGGACCGAGAGCGGATGAACGGCTTAGCGCCTGAATGCAGGAGTGTCGAATGCACAGTTTCAGGAAGTCGCGGACGAGTGCCCAGGGAGCTTGCCCAAATTCTCTTGTCTCTGACGTTGTGGCGAAGAAAAGTTCATAGCCGCGGACTTCCGCGGAGCCTTTAACTCTCGCGCTTCCAATTCAGTCTGGCGATGTTGGTAGCCTCAGCGGGATCCGTTCCCGCCTTGAGATCTGTTTCCTCGATCAAGTAGCGCCAGCCTTCGTGCCGATCTGATGAGTCCTGGCACGTTTCAAACTTCTTCAATTCCAACTCTGCGTTTTGCTTGCCACCGATCACCGCGATCACTCCATCGGAGCGTTTCGAGACAACCAACCCAAAATCAACCCAAAATAGGAACTCCCAAGAATTCCTTTCCATTACTTTTCACTATTTGAACCAGGCAACCACGCCCGCTAACTCGCTGAATTCCGTTTCTGTGAGAACTCATAGCCCAAAGGTCGGTGGTTCAAATCCACCCCCCCGCAACCCAAAACCCTCCGCAGTTCCTTCCCTAAAGCCCTCAGAATCGTCTGACCGTGTGGCAACTTGCTGCTCGATGAAAGTCTGGTACTTAACTTTACTTGGCTTGACTACCCTCACCCAGAGTAGCCGCATCAGTGGCGCGGCCCTACCGGCTCGTCCTTCTCGAGTTTCTCAATAATGTCCTTGCTTGGATTCCCTCCCTTACAGTCAGGGTGACCGAAGCCGCTTGCGCTCACACCATTTTGAATGTCGAAGATGAGGTTATCGCTCGGTCCGGGAGCGACTCCCATCGGAACTGCGTCTAGTCCGAGCGCGTGACGCGTCTTCCATGCGATGACGTGATCAGCACACGCCGTGTCGCCGCTCACACCCAAACCTCCGACCAATTTGCCGTTGTTCGAATAAAGAGGCAGGCCGCCGCCGAAGACAATTACTCCGCCAATAGGCTTTCCCACCATGGGATCGTTCGGCTGGCCGAAGTCCGTAGGGTTGCCGGCGAAAGCCGCTGCTGGATTCGGGCCCATGATGATTCCATACAAAGAATTTCCTGGCTGCGCGCCTGAGTAGATATTGCCAGTCGACAGCGCGAAGTCATCCGTGCTGAACGCATTCGCGGTGTTGGCCTTTTCGCCGGCGATTAGCCGGCTGCCGGGCCACTGTGCTCCGCGATTCGGCCCCGTAAACACAACGGCGCACACGATGCCGTCACGGTTCACGACCGCGCCCCATTCCTGGTTCCCAAGTCCGCCGTTGCCGGCCTTGCCCTGCTTCACCGCATTAGTAAGTGCGGCCTTTAATTTGGCGTGATCGGGAAGTTTTGAGCAATCGTACGGATTCTGCGCGAACGCGACGGACACAGCCGACGCCGACACTAATAAGGTGATCGCAACTTTGAAAATCCGATTTTTGCTTTGCATGCATGACCCTTTCTCGAATCAATATCTACTTTCGCAAGGTGTACAGGTAAGCAGCGATGTCGCGGCTGTCGGCTTCCGTGACTCCCATCTCCGGCATGACTGTATGCGGTTCGACAGCATGTGGGTGTTGAATCCATGTCATCAGGTTTGCGGGAGTGTTCGGGAGCTCGCCGGCGATATAAGTGCGATTCCCGATTCCGGTCAGCGGCGGCCCAACCAGACCGCGCGCCCCAGGAACTCCGGGAATGGTGTGGCAGGTCTCGCATCCATACTTGCGGATTTCGACTTTCCCGGCGTGGGCGTTGCCTCCACCGGTCCAAAGGCGCGACTGGCGGACTAGATCGTGCGAAGGGCCGGAGCAGGCACTCAGGGCAAGCGCGGAAAGGCTCACGACGAAGCTGAGCACCTTACGCCTCGCATGTGAGTCCTCAAAGAACATCGGCAACTCCATCAGGAAGGCGTCGCGTGGCTCCGACGACGGCGGATGCCCGACTGTATTGCCACCGGCGGTCGGATTCGGCGATCCATTTCACAAGCAGCCCGAGCGATACCAGCACCAGCAGAGTTCCCGCGGGAATCCACATAATGAGGCCGCCGAGTTGCTGATCTTCAAGTGCAGTGAGGCGCCAGGCGGGCGCTGTCGCAAAATAAGGCGAGTACCACGCTCGATTGGAAAACGTAAGCAGCGCGCCCAGAACGCTGGTGTGAACGGCAGTCGTGAATACATAAAGAAGCGCGCCACCGTAGCCGAGTTTTCCTTGATGACCATATACGAGCGCCCACCAGAACAGCAGCCCTGTTCCGAAAAAACTGATGTGCTGCAAGGCGTGCATGAAGTCGCTGCTGAGCGTTGCGTCAAAAAGAACGGGAGCATGCCAGACCCAGAGCGCGAGTGCATGCAGCATCCATGCGACGAGTGGCAGGGTAGCAATGGTCCAAAGACTGCGCGTGAATCTCCATTTACTGGCACGCCCTATAGGCTGCCGCCAGTTAGCTGGCATCGCCCAGGTAAAACCAATCATCGGCCGCCCGAGGACGAGTAGCGGCGCAGAGATCAGGATCATGATCTCGTGTTGCGTCATGTGGACCCAGAAGAGTTGCTCGCCGAGTTCGTGAATCGGAGGATCGAGCGCGATCAGAAGCGAAAGCCAACCAGCCACAAATGACGCCACTCGCCACATGCTGATACTGTTTCGCGCTCTGCCGCGGTACATTTTTGCTAGCCCAACAACGTAAAGCACCAGCGTGATGAGAAGAGAAACAATGATGAAGGGCGGCCATGTCCAGTCTGATGCGCTCGCGTGAGCCGATTCTCTCGCCGGCGTTGCTGCGAGAAATAGCGATGAAGCAAAAGCGATTACGACAAATTTGAGCCGAGCACACATAGTGAACGTCACATGCACGGGTCCAAAATCCATCTGGGTACTGCGTTCGCGACTATCGCGAGGAGGAAAAACAGGCAGAAAGCTATCCCAAGCAGTGCCTGGAAGTGCGCGCGATCATGCGGACTTCTGCCATCTTCAGAGACTTCTTCTGGCAAATCCTGATACCCACGCCAGCCAGTCACAACGCCGCTCAGCGCGATGACAGCGCACACCAAAGAAATAATGTGGAGCAGATAGAACTTTCCCGTCGAACAACTGTGTTGCTGTAGGGGGTAACTGAAACCCAGATCTGCACCGAACGCCAGAATCCCGCGACGATACTCCACCAGAGCGTGGCCGGAGTTTTCCCGCGTGCAGCAACTTGGCCTGTCTGGGTCATCACAAAAACCTCGGGGTCGCATAAATGATGAAGTTCACGATGAACCCACTGATGACCACGAAATACCAGTAGTCAGAGTTGATGGCTGCGTCGGCGAGGCGCGAGCCTTCCATCTTGTCGGTGAGCGAAACCCCAAAGATGACCAGGGTTTCTATCCACTCCGTAACCAGATGCCCCGAATGAACGCCGATCAGGGCCCAAATGCAGGAAGCGTAGGCATTGTCAGACCAGCGGCAGTTTAAAGCCGTGAATTCATAGACGCGCAGCACGATGCACGCGCTTGCAAAAATTGCGAGGATGAACAGCCCGATCGTGACTGCAGCGCGATCACCAGAAGGAGCTTTCTTCTGAACCCAGCGCGCCGGCAGAACACTGACCAGAAACAAAACGCTGTTTGCAACTCCGAACCATATATAAGGAGGCGAATTTCCCGGAGGCCAATCGGTGGAACGCGTGCGCAAGTAGAAGTAAGACGCGATAACCAATGCGAACATCGTGCCTTCGATAGTCATATAGAGCACGTTCGCCAGCCATGTGACGTTCTTGTGACCGAACGCAATATTCGGCAATCCGGAAACGTCGAGCACTGCGCGTTCGCCGCTGATTCTATCCATGGCTGTATTCCTCTATCGCTTCTTCGCGAGTCATAGGAGAATGCCCATGCGGCCACAGCCAGCCAATCAGAGTGATCACCACAAACGGCGCGCCATACGGAATCGCCCAGGCTGTGAAAATGGACCCTACAAACGTTGCGGAAACCGTGATCGACGTGAGAAATGGCCAGATGCTCGGCCCCACAGTTTCTTCTTTGTGTTCCGGATCGGAATCAAGGCTGTTTGTCACCAGCACCTCGGGAACGTCGTCGCGCAATCCCACAACGATTGCCTGGTCTGGCTCAGCATCCCAGAGCGCCTCGCGGCCATTCACCGTTGGAAGATCCAGGAAGTTGTAATGTGGAGGAGGAGAACTGGTCGCCCATTCCAGGCTGCCCGCCGCCCATGGATTGTCGCCCGCCAGCTCACCGTATCGTTTGCTGTGAAAGAAATTCGCCAAAAAAACCAGAATCGCCGCAGTCATGAATGCGACGCCAGAAGTTGCAACCACGTTGAGCGCATTCCAATGCATGTCGGGCGAATACGTATAAATTCGTCGCGGCATGCCGCGCAGGCCGAGAAAGTGCATGGTGAAAAACGTGAGATTGAAGCCGATGAAGAACAGCCAGAAATGCCAGTGGCCGAGTGTCGAGTTCATCATGCGGCCGGTGATCTTCGGAATCCAAAAGTAGAGTCCTGCAAACATCGGGAACACGGCGCCCCCGATCAGAACGTAATGAAAATGGGCAACCACAAAAAACGTATCGTGTACCTGCCAATCGACGGGTACCGAAGCGAGCATCACGCCCGAGAGGCCGCCAATCAGGAACACAAAGAAAAATCCAAAGAGCCACAGCATTGGCAGCTTAGGTTGTATCCGCCCATTCCACACCGTCGCAATCCAGCAGAAGAATTGAACTGCCGTGGGAATCACGATCACCAAACTTGCTGCGGTGAAGAAGCTGGCACTCATCTGTGGAATGCCCGTCGCGAACATGTGATGCACCCATACGCCAAAACCCAGGAAGCCGGTCGCCACGACTGACAAGACAATCAGCGTGTAGCCGAAGATGTGGCGCCGTGTGAAGACCGGTATCAAGGACGAAACAATCGCGGTCCCGGGAAGAAAAATGATGTAAACCTCGGGGTGACCAAAAAACCAGAACAAGTGCTGGTAAAGCAACGCGTCGCCGCCCACTGCGGGATTGAAAAACTGCGTGCTGACCAACCTGTCGAGCAGGAGCATGCTGCTCACGACCATCACCGCCGGCATCGCAAAGATGACCATGAAAGAGATCACCAGCTTTTCCCAAAGCAAAATCGGCATTCGGTTCAACGTCATTCCCGGAGCGCGATGTCGCAAAATTGTGACGGCGATGCAGATCGCAGTGCCAAGCGCCGAGACTTCTGTGAATGTGATCATCTGCGCCCAGAAATCGGCGCGTTTGCCCGGAGTAAATGCAGGACCGGCGAGAGGAACGTAGCTGAACCACCCGGCGTCGGCGCCGGTGTTGGTCAGTAGGCCAATCCAGAGCAGCAGCCCTCCGCCAAGAAACAGGTAATAGCTGAATGCAGCCAGGCGGGGAAACGCAATGTTGCGCGTGCCGCAGACCAATGGCACCAGATACACGCCGAATCCCTGGAACATCATCGGCACGGCGAACAAAAAAATCATCGTGCTGCCATGCACGGTGAAGAACTGGTTATAGGCGTCGGGTCCGAGAACATTGTTCTCAGGGCGGGTCAGTTGCAGACGCATGACTGCCGCCAGCACCCCGCCGAGCAGGAAGAAGATGAACGCTGTCACCATATATCGCGTGCCGATCGCGGTATGGTGCACGTTTGAGAACCATCCCCAGAATCCGGAAGGTTGCCGCCAGGTGCGAGCCAGACGCGAGGCGCTGTCGCTCGTAGGAATCACTTTTGGCTCGCTGATCAACACCGAGTGGCTGCTCATTGCAAGCTCTCCAGGTAAGTGATCAGGTCCTGCAGATCATCCGGTTGCATTGGATTCGGAGTCATGCGAGAGCCCGGCTTGATCCGCTGCGGGTCAAGAATCCATCCTGCAAGCGCACCGCGAGTGTTAGGCAGAGTCTCCGCGGCAATCATCCTGCGGCTTCCCATGTGTGTAAGGTCCGGACCAACGCGCGAGCCGGCGTCCGTGCCGCGAATCGTGTGGCACATAACACAGGCATGGGTCAGGAAAACGGTCCGTCCGCGAATTTCTTCCGCTGTCGTTGGTTCTCGCGCGGGCGCAACCTGCTGGTTTTGCCACGCTGCGAATTGGTCTTCCGGCTCGGCAACCACCGAGAACCCCATGTGCGCGTGCTGCAATCCGCAAAATTCCGCGCATTGGCCGTGATAAATTCCGGGTTTGTCCACCTCGAAGGAAAACGCGGACGAATATCCTGGAATAAGATCGCGTTTGCCGGTAATGTTGGGCGCCCAGAAGCTGTGAATCACGTTGTTTGAATTCGTCAGAACTACAACTTTCTTTCCAACGGGAACGTGAATTTCATTGGCAGTTGTGACTGTCAGGTTTGCCTGCCAATTGGGGTAGGTCGCCTCCCACCACCACTGATGACCAGTCACTTGAATGGTCACCGCGTTCCTCTCTGCCGTCGCGCCCTCAACTTTTTTCCCTGTGATGATGCTCATAAAGAGGACGGCAAAAAGAGAAAGCACTGTCACTGTGATCGCGCCCCCCACGAACCAAGCCGCTATACCGTCAGCGGGGTGTTCCTTAATCGGAGGCAGTGGAGTTGTCTGGCGCACATACTTGCGCGCCGCGCCAGTGAAGAAAACAAGGATGGTAATTACGAACGCACCGAAGCAAATCCAGAATATGACCCAATAAAGCCATTCAATATTGCCGGCTTGCGGCGCAACCGGGTTGAGAGTGGAATGCCTGCCGGGATTGAGCGGCGACGCTTGATAGATCGCCAATAAGTGATTCAGAACCTCGACTCTCGACAGTGTGAACATACCTACTTTGGCTGCTCCGGATTTCCTGTCACTCCGATCGGCGTTTGCTTCGGCATGGACTGTGGCGATGGGTAAGCGCTGATGTCGTCGCTTCGTCCCGGGGAAACATCTTTCGGCAAGAGCCCACTGAGCGACCGCACGTATCCCACGATCTCCCACGCTTGAGACTCGGGAATGCGATTGCGAAATGACGGCATACCGTTCGGCCTGCCTTGCATGATGGTCGCGAAGATATTTCCTGGCTCACTGCCGTAAATCCAGTTGTTGTCCATAAGCGGAGGGCCAATTCCGCCGCCGCCGTGAAAATGGCAACCCGAGCAGTTGTATTGATCGAACAACTTCTGTCCTTCCGCCACTGCATACGCGCTCTCTTCGTACGTGTTCGGGGGAACAGGTGTCGCGATAGGATTTGCGCCCGGACTCAACCCGCTGACCTGGATGGTGTTCAGCGTTTGCTCGGCAGGTGGCGGATTGCGAAAAATTCGCTGCTCGCGCTCGCAAGCGCAAAGAATTATGGCAAGCGTAAGAGGCACTCCGATTTTGACCAAAATCCGCATCATTTCCGTGCCACCACCTCCGGTGCGAGCTCGAGCTGTGGAACTCCATAGTGAGTGAGGACGCTTTGAATCTGTTGACGACGCGTGCGCAGAAAAGGTTCGATCTCATTCTTGAGTTGGGTGTTGCCCTTTCGCACGCCCATTGAGATCGCAAATGTGAGCGGCAGACCAGGCGGATCAACTTCCGGCTCTACTGGTTTTAAAACCAGATTGCGGACTGCTGTTTTGGCGTAGTATCCGGCGAACGGTCCCCAAACAATCGCTCCATCGATCTTGCGAGCGGCCACTGCGCGCAGAATTGCTGCAGGATTTCCCCCGACAGTCTGAAATCCAACGATCTCGCCTTGCATACCACGCCGCGCGAGCGCTTCCGCCGGGGGCGTGTAGTCGTCATCCAGAACTTGCACGCCGATCCTTTTCATTTCGTGCAACACGGGATCATTGAGCGAAGCAGGAATCAGCTTCTGATACCGGCGCATGACAAAAACATAGGTTGAGCGATAGTACGGAGTTGTGGTTAGCAAAGGACGATAGCCCGCCGGAATTCCGATCAACAGATCGCACACTCCCTTGTTGATGTACTCGCGTACGAAGCCTTTGCCCTCCCGTTGCCAAACATAAGTAAGCTGAGCGTGAAGGTCTTTTCCGAGCAAGTCAGCAATGCGATTCTCAAAACCTTGCTGCCGCCGATTCGAAAACGGCATGTTGTCAGGATCGGCGCAGACCCGCAATTGGCGAACCTGAGCGGCACTCGATAACGCGCCGAGCACAATGCCAATGAAGAAGACGAGTACGTTACGGCAGCGAAAAGACATAAAGCATTCCTCCCGCCGTTGAGTATTTGGGAAGATCCTGAACCGCTCCGGTGAAACCAAGAGCTCCGGTCTGATCCCGCGTATCTAATCCGCCCGCAACTACTGCGCCTGCCCAACCTCCGATTCCCGAAAGGATCGCCACATATTGCTTCCCATCTGGTCCCTTATATGTGATCGGCTGGCCGATGATTCCCGAGCCTGTCTTGAATTCCCACAGCACTTTGCCGCTATTTGCGTCAACAGCACGGAACCAACCCTCAAGTGTGCCGTAAAAGACCACATCGCCCGCGGTAGCGAGCGCGCCGCTCCAGACCGGAAATTTGTCGGGAATCTGCCAAACGATCTTTCCCTCGAGCGGGTCCCACGCCATGAGTTCACCGCCGTGATCGCCCGGAGGCGCGTTGTACATGCGCACATTCGATCCAACATAAGGCGTGCCCGCGATGTAGTTCGGCGTGACGTCCTCTTTGTCCATGCAAAGCAACTGGTGCGGAATATAGAGCAGCCCAGTGCGTGCAGAGAAGGCTGAAGGCTGCCAATCCTTTGCTCCTGGCGCTGTCGGGCAAAGATTGCGGACTACTTTGCCGGTGACTGGCGTCTTTTCCGGGACGTACCGCAGTTCTCCTGTTTGCAGATCCACACCACGCGTTGTAGTTATCGGAACATATGGCTTCGCGGAGAGGACTTCTCCCGTGGTCCGATCCATGACGTATACATAACCATTGCGTTCGGGGTGAAGAACAATTTTTCTGGTCTGGCCATTGATCGGCAAATCCAGAAGTATGTTTTCGTTCACCGCATCGTAGTCATACAAGTCGTGCGGGCTGAACTGGTAGTACCAGACTGCTTCGCCGTTATCTGGATCACGGGCAAAAATGCCTGAGCTGAAGTGATTGTCGCCGGGCCGCACGTCCGCGTCCCAAGGGCCCGGATTCGCGGTCCCGTAGTAGACAAGGTTCAACTCGGGATCGTAGGAAATCCATCCCCACACGCCCGCGCCGCCGATTTTCCAGGCATCAGGTGGCCACGTCTTTACTCCTAAATCTTGCCCGCGATCTTTTGCATAAAAAGGTTTGAAGCGGGGCCCGATCAGAACGTCCTTATCTGGACCGGTGTTGTAAGCGCGCCACGCGATTTTGCCTGTGCCTTCATCAAGCGCAGTCAGCCAACCATGAATACCGAATTCGCCGCCACTGTTGCCGACAAGAATTTTGCCGTTGACCGCGAGCGGCGACATGGTGATGCTCTCGCCTTTATTAATGTCCCCGAGGCGCACCTTCCAGACTTCTTTGCCGGTATTCGCGTCAACTGCGACCGTCTGGTCGTCAAGCGTGTTGTAGAAAATTCTTCCGTTGTCGTACACTCCGCCGCGATTCACCAGATCGCAGCAGGCAACGCCTTTCGCGGCCGGCGTCGTGCCGGGTTTATAGACCCACTTCAGCGGCGCGCCGGGCTTCGTAAGATCGAGCGCGTAAAGGTTGTTCGGCCACGGCGTAACGATGTACATCGTGTTATTCACGACCAGTGGCGCGGCCTCGTGACCGTGCGTAAGCCCGGTCGAAAAAGTAAATGCCACCTTCAAATCTTTTGCGTTGCTGGTGTTGATCTGATCGAGGGTGCTGTAGCGGGTGCTGGCGTAATCTTTGGCGGGACGCACCCACTGTCCGTCATCGGGTGCAAGTTTGGCTTGATAGGGGTGGGCCTGATAGTTCGACTCTGTTTCCGGCAGCAGCAAACCCTTTATCGGATTCTGGCCCCATCCATCACTGCAACAGACGAGCAATAACCCCAGGAACAGGGTGTCTTTTATAAAAGTCGACTTACGCCAGGTCAAGGCCGACACACGGATCCTTTCATCGCTGGTGTCAGCTACGGCAAGCAACCTGAGATGCCATTAGTTGCTGAAAGAGTGGCCTGAGCGAGGAATATTCCGCAAGGGGTATCAAGCAATGTTTCGGATTTTCTGCTCTTTGCGCCACGCCAATGAAACTGGTTCGCACATTTGATCGCGGGCGTAAGCGGCCATAATTTCAGCTCTGTCCGTGGATGGTTGGCCGAGAACAAATTGCGCGATAAACGAAAGGAAATTGCTCACGGCACCTCCAAGCATGGTTCCTGGAATGTGGAGATTTTTTGGAGCTGCAGGGTTCACAGCACGGTCGGCAAGGTCCGCAAGGTAAGGCAAAATGCCCGCCAACACAGTCTTGGCTTCTCCGACGTAGAAGTAGTGCGTGATCGGGAATTGCGCCATCTGGTTGCGCAAAATAGCAAGCTCCTGCGCAACAGAGAACATGGTTGTCGAAGCTTCCTGGCTGGCCTGGGTGATGAGATCGAGCCCGGTTTCTTTCTCTGCTTCGTGCAGAAGAGTTGCAGTATGGGCGACGGAGCGGCGTGACTCAATAATGGGATAAATCGACAACAGCCATGAAATGCTCGCAGTAAAAATGGTGAATCCGATAATCGCTTCGACTCCGCTCATAACGCGAAGCCCGGGAGTCGCAGAATTGCCGCCTTCAGCGATCGTGCTAAGGGCCTCGAGCGAGGTGACCAGCGCTCCCCAAAAGCTGGCGCTGTGAGAGCTCCCTGCAAGATGGGCCGAGACATGCGGCCAATAAATGAGCGCGAAACCGATAAAGTTAAGAATGACCCAATCACCAATGATTGATAGCAATGCTAGAGGTCCTGCGAAGGTTAGTATTTTCGGATAGCGGTTCGCGGCAGCTCGACAAACTCTCCAGACCATCTTGGCAATTCGATCGCTCATCGCGCCATGCATGGCCGGATGAAAAAGCGTCTTGAAAACATCTGCCAGAGCGCCCGCAATTAGCGCTGCTCCAATCAGAGTGGCAAGAACAATCATTGCGGCATAGAGATGCGGCAGCCCAGACGGGTTGCCTCGAAATCACATCATCTCGAGGCTAACTGCGGCCATTGGCCATCGCGGTTGATTCTCTCAAGACGAGGCTGGTCGTAAGGACATAATCTCCATCGGGGGGCGCACTCCCCGTGCCATCGACCTCATGGACCAACGCTTTGAACCTAAGTTTTCCAAGTTCCGTCTGGGACATCTGCACCGTGGTAAGCGGAGGAATTGTGAACTGTGCAAGTTTGATGTCATCGAAACCCACAATCGATAAGTCTTTTGGGATATCTATGCCCTGGTCGTAGGCCTGGCGCATAACGCCGATTGCAGTCATATCGTTTGAGCACATCACCGCAGTCGGCCGGTCGGCAAAAGAAATCAATTGTAAGAGCGCATTCATGCCGCCTTGTACTGTGTGGTCACCGATGACGACGAATCCCGGCGCGATCTCGAGTCCAATTTCTTGCATGGCCTGTTCGAAGGCTGCCCTTCGCGCTTGCGATGATTTCAAACCCTCTGGTCCCATGATGAATGCGATACGCGCATGCCGCATTGCGGCCAGGTGTTGCACTGCTTGCCGGATGCCGTTCAGATAATTCACGCGAATGTTTCCTACTCCGGAAACATGCGGACCCACGTCAACAAATACCAGCGGCACCTTGCGAAAGCGCAGGCGCTCAATCAACCGCTCTTCCATACCGAAGGTGAGAACAGCCACGCCATCAACGCGACGCTCCACCATCCGGCGCACCGCAAGCTCGGTACGCTTTGGATCATGAATCGTCGAGCTCAGCAGGATTTCATAGTTGTGCTGAACGGCAACGTCTTCAAACGATTGAACAATTTCAGGGAAAAATGGATTGGTAATTTCGGAGACGATCAAGCCGAAGATTCGCGTGCGCCCTGAGACCAGGGCACGTGCTTGCGTATTTGGGTAATATCCAAGTTGCTCGACAACTCGCCACACACGCCGCGCGAGTTGAGGATCGACAGTTGGAACGCGGTTAATCGCGCGCGATACAGTCGCGGTCGAAACTTTTGCGCGGCGCGCGATTTCCCGAATGTCCATAGAATCCGAACACAGCGAAAATCCCGGAACAGCCCGTAAGTCTTGTGTTCTTAGAACGAGCTATCTTCTTGTAGTTGCGTCCTAAATCGTGCGACCCAACTGCATTGCGACTCGTAGTTGCAACGCCGCTGCGGAAATCAACTCTCGACGCGGTGATATAACCTGTATTCCTCTGACATGATTGAGGCAAATGGCCGGAGCGTGAGAACACCGTTCGCAGTTTTTGCCGCCCAGTCACTTGACGACGCACTCAGAGGAGTCGCCGATAGCAAGTCCTTGCGAGAGAGCCTGGACGGACTCTCACCCACCGCAAAAAGCGCGATTGGACCGTGCATCAGCGCAACATTGTTCGGAGTTTCCTTCTCAATCGGTTCCAAGCGCAACGGCATTTCGAACTCGATTTCAACCCGATCACCATCTGCCCAAGTGCGCTGTAACGCCAGGAATTTCCCCGGCTGAATCGCAGCATCTGCTCGCCGGCCGTTCACGCCAACGCTGGTCTTAGCGCCAGCCCAAGCCGGAATCCTGATATATAAGGTGAACGCTTCCGGCCGCGCCAAACCGAGCGCCAGTTCAGTCGAATTCGCCCGCGGATATTCCGTTTTTTGCGTAAGCGTGCACTGCGTGTTGTTCTGCTTCCACGAGAGTCGTGAAGGGATGAACAGGTTGACATAGACTCCATCACGACTTCTGTAGTAGGAGCTGATGCCGTAGTCCGCGGTCAGTTGTGGAAAGGTACCTGAGCAGCATGGCCATTTATCGCGATAGTGGACCTTGCGGCCAGAATTGTTGTAGTCGGAATAATAAAAACTGGTTCCATCCGCGAGGATGGGTGTTGCTCCAGCGATGGTGTTGTAGAGCACTCGTTCCATGCTGTCGCCGTAACTAGCATCCTGAGTCACGCGCAACAGGTAACGTGTGATCTTGAAGTGACCATAAGATCCGCATGGAGTTTCAAAACTTGCGTGTGTGGTTCCAAGGCTGGCATCGAGCAAATGCTGGCCCGGCGGGACAAACGCTTCGTCTGGCCCCCATCCGCCAGTGGCGTAGCTTTGCTCCTGTACCATTCGCAGCCCGTTGCGTGCGGCCCTCAGGTACTTCTCGTCTCCTAGAACCAGATACGACTGCATCGCCGAGCTAAGTGCATTCACATGACTGTAGGCGTGCTCTCCGGGCAGAACATTTTGATCGTCAGCCAGCGGTCCGAAATAATCCTGCTCGATGAATCGTGCTGCGAGATCGCGATATTGCGATTTTCCGCTGCGCCGATATGCAAGAAAAAAGTTTTCCGGCAGGGTGTAAGTTTCGTCCCACGTATCCGCGACCATTTTGTGGGGACGTGCGCGCTGCTCCGCGCGGCTCAATGCCTTTTCAGGCAAATAAGGCAAGACCGCCTGAGTCGCGCGCCAGTGGATGTCGAGCGCATCTGGACATTGCGCAAACTCGTGCGCGTCGATCAATCCGCAACTGGTCTTGTCATACGTGTACGCCGGCAGATGATAGCCAACATAAAACTTTCCCGAGGGTTCAACAGTTTCGCCGAACGCGCGCACCAGGCGGTGCACCTTCTCCTGCGTTGCTTTGTTTCCAGTAACTGCGTACGCGCGCGCTAAAGCCGAAACGTATTGACCGAAGCTGTGACCAGGCACAAAGGCGTGAAAATTTTCGGGAGGGCTGAAGTCGTCCGCATTGTCGTACCAACCGCCCATGTCAGGACCAGGGGCAGGCATTCCCTCGCGCTCGCGAAAGGGCTTGAGCATCGCGTCTTCATTCAGGTGAAGAAACACATCGTGGTTATGGTCGAACTGCTCTTTCAGAGGCCCGTCCAGCAGCTCCACTGCTGAATACTCAAAGGTTGAAAGAGTAGGCGTGATCGCGACGCCTTTGTTTGCGAGCGCAGAATCAGAAGCCCACAATCGCATGCGGCCAAGCGCAGCCGCGCCGGTTGCGATCAGAGTACCGTTCTTAAGAAGCTGTCTTCGTGTAGTACGCATTTCAGGCCTCGCGAAAAGAACTGTATATTGTATATCTCTCTTTGACAACACTGTTTTCGGTAAACGTTCTCACTTATAGCTTGCCGCTCGAAATTTTCGACAATCTTAACAGCATCAGCTTAGGCCGGCCCAAGAAAGTCTTTCTTGGCAGCGGGGGACAGAGGGGGCGGGCAATGCTCGGCGAGGTCCTTTGTGGCGAAAATTTACTGGTTCCCTGCGGGTTTTTTTGGATCCAAACGCGGCCTTGCTGCGGAATGGACAGGCGAATGGGCGTTTCCCCCCGAAACCTGGATGACACGGAAGTGACAGAATTTTTGCTTGACTATTGTATACAACATGCGTTAGCGTACTCAGCCTGTAAGTAAACGCTTACTCAACACATTCTTGTCCGTCTAAGACCGCGCCGCAATTGCGGTGGGGTGTGAACTCCTTGAGGAGGGGCATATGACTTCGAGGGCCAGACTACAAGCCACTTTGGGACTGATCGTCTTTTCTGTAAGCATCTGCCACGCACAGTTTACGAGCAACGTGCAGGGGGTCGTACAGGATCCATCGGGCGCCGTCGTTCCCAAGGCGACTGTCACCTTGGTAAACACCGGCACTCAGGTGACTCGCACAACCGCGACCGACGAAAACGGCAACTACCGCTTTCTGAGCCTTGCGCCTGGTGGGTACAAGGTCACGGTCGAGGCGTCTGGATATACAAGGTCAGAGACAGACATCACGCTTTTAACTGAGCAGAACCTTAACGTTCCGGTCACTCTAAAAGTGGGCGCGGCCACCGAGGCAATCAACGTAACCGGCGAAGCTCCACTGGTGAATACTGCCGAGACGCGCAACCAGTTAACGCTTGAGACTCAGGCCCTCTCCTCCCTCCCGCTTGCGGGGCGCAGCTACATCTCCTTAGTGACACTAGCGCCCGGTGTTTCCGGTCTTGGAACCATGGGCGGAGGTACACCGGGTGGAGGTGGAACGCCGGGCTCGGGCGTCGACAACTACTCAACTGAAACGGCCGTGGACGTTAGCGCAAACGGACAAGGAGTCGTCTCAAACAAGTACATCGTCGACGGGCTTGATGTGAACAGCAGCATTCGGCAAGGCATATTGAATCTCACACCCAACCCGGACGCCATCCAGGAAACCAGCATCCAGGTCAACACTTTCTCTTCTGAGTACGGCGGTGCCAGTTCCATTCAAATGGCAAGCACGACCAAGTCCGGAACCGACACATTTCATGGATTGGCAAGCGACTACTTCAACTACCAGAACATGTATGGCCGTACAGAATTCATGTGGAATCCCGCGACTGGCCGAGACGTCAAGTACAGCCCGTTTCACAGCAACAATTTTTCGGGCGCGATCGGAGGACCGATCATTCCGCATCACCAGTTGTACTTCTTCTTCGCAATTGAACCTCTGCGTTCATCTGCGGCAACCGGTGGTTCTTCGATTAATTTCCCGGATCCCCAATTCGATACCTGGGCTCAGCAAAATTATCCGGGCAACTTTGGCACCAAGATTTTGAACACTTACGCTCCAAGCGGACTTGTCGGTACAACTGTTACTACAACAGCTGACCAGCACCTGCTTGGAACTTCATGCGTAGGTACGATTCCAGTTCCGGGTTCGGCAACCGGATCGATCCCTTGTGGACTCCCGGTGATCGACAGCGGTATCTTCAACTCCAGCAATTTCCGCAATGGCAATCAGTATTTCATCCGAGTCGACAAATACTTCAAAAATGATCGGATCTACGGCAGCTTTTTCCGTACCACGCTGAACTCCGGCGGGCCTGCTCCGATCCCCCAGTTCTCCTCCACCAACAGCAACTGGGAGCGAGCTTTCCAGGTGAACTACACCCATACATTCAGCCCAACCACTTTGAACGAAGCAATCTTTGCGCAGAACCGCATCGAAGGCGTTCAGGCTCAGACCGGAGACTTTACGATTCCTTCTGTCGGTGTCTCGGGATTGTCGAACCTGGACGGATTCGGAGGATTCTACGGTCAAGGCTTTGCTCAGGGTGATTTTATTCAGCACAATTACCACTGGCGCGACGTATTGACTCACGTTCGCGGCGCACATGTTCTCAAGTTTGGCTATGAAGGCTGGTTCGGCGATGACGTAGAGCCTTTCCAGGGACCGTGGTCAACCCCGAAGTTCCAGTTCGACAATCTGGTCAATCTCGCCCAGGATGCGCCGCATACTGAAGGCGGCGTAATGTATAACCCAGTTACTGGGCAACAACAACTCTGGGAATGGAACGCAGCTTCGAAAACCTGGGGGATCTTCGCCGAAGATACATGGAAAGCTCGAAAGAACTTAACGTTGACATTAGGCTTCCGCTTCGACGACCAAGGCAATCCGTATACACGCAGTACTTCAACCGTATTTGGTAACTTCTATCTCGGTTCAGGATCGACTTTTCAAGAACGAGTTGCGAACGGTGTTGCCAAGGCCACTCACAATGCGCTGCTCGGATCACCGAAAGCATACAACCCTCGCATTGGTGCCGCTTGGGATGTTATGGGCAACGGCAACACCGTGCTCAGGGGCGGCTTCGGCATGTACTCGAATTGGCTTTCACAGGCCAACGTTCAAGAAGAATTCCGGGGTAATCCGCCAGGAGATATCGAGCCGACTTTTGATCGCTCCGGAACGCCAGCTCCAATCTTCTCGCAAGGTAGCGGCAGCAAGCCGCCTTTCGGGTTTATATACCCAGCGCCGTTATGTCCAACACCGCCTTGCTTGAATGCAGCGGGTGGGGTCGCAGGTGCCAATGCTCCAATCGGTGGGATTGATCCTCATCTCAAGTCCCCGCTCACTTATATTTGGGCCGCTACGCTCGAACGCAAAATTGCGAGTAACCTTGTCGCCAGCGTTCTTTACAGCGGCTCGCACTCGGGCGATCTGGTTGCCAATGGCAACCAGGCTGGCGCAGTCAGCTATGGAGCTGACATCAATGCCAAACCTGGCGACTTGTTGGTGAACCCAGCCCCCACAAGGCTGAATCCGAGTTTTGGGTCGATCGCTTATGCCCAGAATGATCGCGTTAGCAACTACAACGGTGTGACGTTCGATTTCAGGGGACGAGCCAGGCGGGCCTTCTTTGACGCCTCATACACCCGTTCAAACTCCAAGGACGACGCGGGCACAGGTGGCGCGAGCATTGGAAATGGTTCTTATCCGACGGCGTTGAATCCTCACCAATTTTATGGAAATTCGCCGTGGGATGTTCCGAACCGCTTTTCGCTGACTTTCAACTATGAATTCGCAGGTCTGAACGGGGGCCGCGGAGCAACCGGAGTGATAACCAGCGGCTGGGGCGCCAGTGCGACAAGTATTTACCAGTCGGGCTATCCGTTTACAGTCGTCACTACGGCACCATTCAGCGCCGGTGGCGATTACAACGCGGATGGCGACAATCTGGACTACCCGGATGTCGGCAGCTATCACGAATCGATGACTCGCAGCGCTTACCTGGCTGGTATATTCTTCCCCACGCCTGGTCAGAATGGTGTGTTCACTGGGGGTCAATTTACAGCGCCCGCAGCCGGAACAGAGGGCAACGAAAAGACTCAACAATTCCGTCAGCCGAGCTTTGCTGAGACCGATCTCACAGCGTACAAAGACACACGGTTGTCGGAGAGGTGGGCTCTGCAGTTGAGGTTTGAATTCTTCAATCTCTTCAACCACCCAAATTTGTTTGTTGATCCCAACTTTGCCAATGGCTCATTCGGCAGAGCCATAAGGCAGCAGTTGCCGCGAAACTGGGAACTCGGCGCCAAGATAACTTTCTAAGTTGCTACGCATAGCCTCGCCCTGCCGCGAACCTGCGGCAGGGCTTTTTTGTTAGGGTCGAATGGAGATTGAGGCTCTCAGCGCCCTCCTTCCGCACTCCGCGAACTCTGCGGTTAAAATCTTTGCAATCTTAAGCGTCACATTTTCTTTGATCGTCGGGTAAAAGAACCGTGAAACCAAACTCTTCCGGAATCCCATTCCTGGTGTTTAATGTCCTACTTCTGAGTGCTTCTCTCGTATTTGCCCAGGATCACTCAACCGCGATCACCGCAGCTCTGCACGGCCACGATTACCAACGCGCGTTGGAGCTGGCACGATCTGCTATTGAAAAGTCTCCTTCTGACCCCCAACTCTGGATGCTGCAAGGCGTCGCATACTCCGGAATTGAACGAAAACAAGACGCACTTACCTCGTTTCGCAATGCTCTGAGGCTCTCTCCCAATTACCTTCCGGCCTTGCAACAGGAAGCCCAGCTTTTGTATGAGGCAGACGATCTCGCGGGCGTTCCGGTGCTTCAGCACATTCTGCGTCTGCAACCGGGTGATCCGATGAGCCATGCAATGATCGCTGTGCTTGAGTACAAGCATGGAAACTGCACGAGCGCTGTTCCTCACTTCGCAAAGTCCGGCGATCTGCTCGACTCGCAAGTCGATGGCCTCCACGCCTATGCGATCTGCCTGGTTCGGATGAAGCAATTTGACAGTGCGGCGCAGGTTTTTCAGAAGGCGGTCGCCCTACAGCCAGAGAACACACGCGAGCTGACTGTACTGGCCTCGATCGAGTTGATGGCGCACAAGCCTCAGGATGCACTCAGCACTCTGCAACCGTTGCTGGAGAACGCTCCCAGTCCTGAAGTGCTGGAATTGGCTGCGAACGCTTACGAAGACGCTGGCGAAACTGACAAAGCGATCGAGCGGTTGCGCCAGGCTATTTTGCGCGATCCCAAAAACGTAGGCCCATATCTTGAGTTCGCCTACATTTCTTCTGAGCACCAATCTTTTCAGGTAGGAATCAATGTCTTGAACGACGGTATCATGCAGCAACCGGATTCGGCCCAGCTCTACTTCGCTCGCGGAGTTCTCGATGTCCAACTTGCCGATTACGACAAGGCAGAGGCTGACCTGCAAAAGGCATATGACTTGGATCCCAATCAGTCTCTCACCGGCGCCGCTCAGGCGCTGCTCGCCGTGCAACAGAATGACCTAAGCCGGGCGCTTGCCGACGTCCAGCAGAAACTAAAACGGAAACCGAATGATCCACTGTTGCTATACGTACAAGCGGACGTACTCACCCAGCAGGGCGTCGAGCGCGGCAGTGTCGAGTTTCGGACTGCGTTGCAATCGGCAAAAAAAGCGGTGGAATTGCGGCCTTCTCTTGGGCCAGCACACGCTGTTTTGGCGAAGCTGTACGTCGATTCCGGCCAGAACCAACTTGCGGCGGAGCAGTGCCGGAAAGCCCTCGAGATCGACCCCAAAGATGAGACGTCGCTCTACAGGCTCATCCAGGCATTGCGAAAAACCGGAAAGACTGCCGAAATTCCGCAACTATTAAAGCAGCTTGCCCAACTGCGGCAGCAGGATGCGAAAGAGCAACGGCAACGATCCCGTTATAAGGTAGTTGAAGACGCGCAATAGTGCGCTGATTGTTCGGGAAGTCTACTGCGAAGGAGAGTTCGACTCATACAACTTGTAGCGGTTCCCTGCCGCTTCTTCTTGTCGGGACTGTTGACGAAGATCTGCAAGCCGTTTTACCAGTGCGGGCAACTCACCCTTGTCCTTGCTGCTCTGCCGCAATGCCTGAATCAAGTGATAGAGCGCTTCCTGGTCATTGGGATTCTGCTGAAGTGCGTGGCGCGACTGAGCGATGGATTTGTCAATTTCTCCCGACTTCAAATAAAGATTCCCCAGTAAATCGTAAGCGAGAATGAAATCACTTCTTAGCTGCTCAGCCTTGGATGCTGCCGCGATTGCGTCCTTGAACTGCGGCGTGCCGGGATCGGCGCCCTGCTGAAAAAGAATTTGCGCCTCAAGGTAATGGAGAAACGCATCCTGCCGGTGCTCACGCAAATGTGTGCGCACGGTCGCGAGCGCCTGATCGAGATTGCTTTGCTGCATCTGAGCCAGCCCTTGCGCCACGGATCCGGATGTTTGCTTGGGATCTAACTCATTCGCTTTCGCGAAATCTGCTTCAGCCTTGTCGTACTGACCTGCCTGTATCAGGAGCACGCCGCGCGCGACGAACAGTTGTGCAGCATCCGGATTCGCTTTCAAGCCCACATCCATCATGTCGACACCAACCTGGAACGACTGATGAGTGAATGAAAGCGCCGCGAAATCGATGTAGTACCTCAACTTTTTTGGGTCGAGCACAATGGCCTGACGAAGCAGGCTAACTGCTTTCGGCGTGTCACCAGATTCCTCGTATGCAGACGATGCCAGATCCAGCACGTCGGGATCAGGGGAGTTTGCAGTGAGCAGCGGCTGCAAAGTTCCTATTGCCTCTTTCGCCTTATGCCCCGCCAACTGCACCACCGCGAGGTTATATCTCGCGTGCGGATCATCTGGTTGAAGCGCCAACAGTTTTTGAAATACCGGTAGGGCATCTTCGGCTTTCTCAAGGTCCATCAGGCACGAACCATACTGGGCGAGCGCAACCGGCTGTGACGAAATAAGGTCAGATGCAGCCTGAAAATGCTTTGTAGCCGCAGCACAGTCATGTTGCTTGTACTTGAGAACTCCAAGCATCGCGTTGGCAGTCGGATCTGCGGGGCGAAGCTTTACGATTCGTTCAAGCAGCGGCAGCGCCCTTTCGCTCCCCACTTCGTATTCCAATTGGGCCGCCCCTTCAAGAGCAGGAAGATAATCTGGCGAGATGAGCAGGGCACGATTGTACGAGTCCAGAGCTGCACGTTGCCGGCCGAGGCCGGAGTATGCCATGCCCTCAAAAAACAGCAGCTTCGGATTGCGTGGGCTCTGGTCTAGCGCAGGTTGTGCCAGTTGAAGGGCACGCTGATAATCGTGTTGGCGCAGGGCAGACTCAATTGCCGCATCTGACGCTGCGGGAGTCGAACTTTGAGAAAGCAGCGTGATTGCGCAGCAGACAGACAGGAACAACCAACAAGTCAGTTGGAGTAGGAGTGACCCAAGCACCGACGGGATACAAACACGACGATCAAACATGCGCTTCAACTGAACTGCGTTACGATTTCAAATTGTCTCTCTTGGTGCGTATTGATGATGATGGTATCGTTGTTTACGCCGCCGAAAGTTGCCGCTTGCCCGTTCACTCTGACTTCGCGCGCCGCGTATTTCCTTGGTAGCCGTATCTTCACCTGAATCTCGTCGGGCGCTCGGGGCTGTTTCAATTCAACCTTCGCCCTGACTGCTCCTGCTTCAGAAATCATTCTAAAGTTCACCTTTCCCCAGCGGGTCGGCGCGCCTTCGATCTTGATTTCTTTGCCGGACGAAACCCACTCGCGCGGAAGCCCCTTACCGAAATAGAGCCTA
This sequence comes from Terriglobales bacterium, assembly GCA_036770325.1. Taxonomy (GTDB): domain Bacteria; phylum Acidobacteriota; class Terriglobia; order Terriglobales; family Acidobacteriaceae; genus Gp1-AA145. The sequence continues at coordinate 5,770 of DAIPJJ010000036.1, read as the reverse complement.
CCGGCGTCCGAATCTTCGAGCACCAGCATCCATCGCACAAGTAGTGGAATCGTGAGTTGCGCCGGGATGCAGAATAGCGCATTGTCGCCATCGATGCCCGCCACTTCGCTTGCGACCCAACTCCCGCGCGTGTGGTCGTGATAGCGGTGAGAATAGAGAAAGAGCAAAAACTCCTCAATCCGATCCATGCGGAGCAACGCTTGTGCGTGCCCGTACGAGATGAAACCCAGAATGTCGCGCCCGTCCGGATGCGGTGGCTCAACATTGGCGGTCACGCCTAAGGTGGTCCCGCCGTATGCACGCATGCAATCCAGTATGAGGTTCGTCAGGTCCGGTGGTAGCACATCGGCCTGCAGCAACTCTGCATATCCGCGATGGGGCCATTGCTGTGGGCTGGGATGCTCCTTCTGCATGGATTCCCAAAAAGTCAGCGTGGTCCCCGGAAATGTTCCGATGTAAGGCGGTGTCATGTCGCGCCGCACGTTCTTTTTTATGCTCGCAACAACTGCTGATTGCAACACTGCGCTTCGCCTTTGCCAATCTGACGCCCTCTGCCTGGATGCACTTGTTTCGACAACCTCGGCCCATATTCGACTTATGTCTCTGAGTCCGCGAGCGGTGAACGCATTGTTGGCGTAATAGGGCAGCCACCAGATTTCTGGTTTCGGCATGAGACATGAATCGGACTCGCTCCAGCCGTGAATGAGTCCGTGCCCGACGTCGTCCTCCGGACGGCGCAAGCTTTCGTCGTGCATTTCACAAAGCATCTGCGCAGTAGCTTCAATTTTCGACCGGTGTTTTGCCAACAACTCATGATCGCGCGTGTAGTTAAAGTAGCGCGCCAGCAACGAGAGTGTCATGCCAAACTGCGCAGTTTCCGGGCCGCGCATGTTGATCATTCCCTTCGCGTCGACGAAGTCCGTAAAGTAATTGTCGATTACCGCCCGCGCCGTTTCGAAGCGGCCCCATTCAAGGTTCGCATACACCGAGCTTGTAAAAATGTCCTGAAAGCCGTCGTACTCGGAGCCGTAGTAGTCGCGATCGACGGCGCCATACTTGGGATAAACGCCGCCCGGCCGCACCATTAGCTCTTTCGCGAACGCGTGTTTCGACATGTCAATCCAGACATTCTGAGGAAGACTGCCGGTGGCGAAGTTATGCAGAAGATTGTCCCAATATGCGCAGAAGACAAGTAATGCACGATAGAAGTCTTCCATTTGGGGAGCCACACGCGCGGGTGGAAATGCCGGATAGCTGTAGCCGTAAACGACCTTGGTGATTTTTCCATTCTCCACGCGCGCCGTGCGATGCCAGGTCTGCACAATGAACTTGTCGTGCGCTTCGGTGTCGCCGAACACGATCACTTCGTCGTACGCGCTGTCTGACAGCGGCAGGATTTTTCGCACTGCCGGCATCCATGCGCCAATCAATCCGTCGAATCGCTTCTCTCCCAGCTTCTGGTTGTCCTCAGGAAAGAACTGCACAGGATGATACGTTCGCGTGCTCCCGGTCGCGAACACGGGCATCGTGTCTGAACACTCCTTAGTGCCAACGAATGTGTCCCATGGAAGTCGCCAACCAGGTCCCGTCGGCCGGACCGAACCTAACGGAGGAGCTGCAGATTTCACTCGTTCGGGATCGGGATCGTCTCCACCCTCGAGCAAACGATCTGCCAACAGATCGCGGGGAGACGTTCCAATATCTTTCAACGTCAGACCGAGGTATGGTGTTGCTTCTTCCGCAAACGACGCCTCTGCGCTCTTGGTAAGTACTCGAGCACCTTGCGAGGAAACAAATGTGATTGCCCCTTCACGCGTCCGGAGGTCCTCGTAAACTTTCCAATCGTAACCGTCGGACGTGAATTTACAAATAAGTGTGTGGCCTTCGACGTTGACGCTCGTACTCGGAACAAGACTTGTTTCAAAAACCTTAGTAGCCGATCGTGCGGCAAGCGTGGGATTGTCAGCCAGACACGCCCCCGCGGTCGCAAACGCAGTGTCTTTCAGAAATCGACGTCGATCCATGCTTCTCCTGATCCGAGATAAATCGGCGACTAAAGCTGAACTTCCAGCGGCTTGCCTGTGAAACTGACCTGCCGTGTAGTTTCGTTCAATTTGACTTCGATCTTTCTATTTAGCGGCGAAAGCATTTTTGATCCGTCGGCGAGACGTAGTTTCAATACACGGCGCGAGTCCTCCCAGGACATCTGAATCCCCATCCACTCGCCTTTGCGGTGGTCAAAGGATTTGCCGTCATCTTCATAGAGCAGGAATGCACCGTCCTGGCCCGGATAAATGAAGAGCAACAGCGGCTGATCGGATTGCTCACCGGTGTGCTGCTTCACCGGGCCCAGAGGCAACATGGTTCCCGCACGCACATAGAGCGGAATGGTTCCAAGATCAACTTGTCGCGTGATTTCACGGCCGCCATCGATTCGCTCATGCGTCCAGAAGTCGTACCAGGTTCCGTGTGGGAGGTAGACTTGCCGCGAACTCGCATTTTTCTCGACGACCGGCGCGACCAGGAGATTTCTCCCCCACAGATATTCGTCCTCGCAAGCCACCGCTTTCGGATCATCTGGATAGTGCAGCCACAAAGCGCGCATAATCGGAAGGCCTGTTAACGTGGATTCGCGGACCGCGCTGTACAAATAAGGAAGGAGTCGGTATCGCAGTTCGAGGTATTTGCGGCAAATCCGTTCGACATCCGGATTGTGCAGTTCGCTTGCCTCAGGAATTGCCGCGCCTTCATAACGGCTGATCTCCATCGGCCCGGGATCACCGGTGTTCCAGCCCCACGGCAGGCGAAGCGTCCAATTGCGTCCGTGACAGCGAAAAAGAGGGCAGAATGCTCCGAACTGAAACCACCGCAAATAAAGCTCGGCAGTAAATTCCTTCGTCGGGACAAAGCCGCCGATGTCCGTACCCCAATACGGAATACCGCTCAATCCAGCATTAATTCCAATTGGTATGTGTGTCTTCAGCGTTTCCCACGTCGAGTACACATCTCCCGACCACAAGAAAGAGGCATAACGTTGCATTCCCGCATAGCCATTTCTGTGGAGCGCGTAGGGGCGCTCGTTCGGGCGGTCGATTTGCGGGCCTTCCCAATACATTCGGTTACGCACAAGGCGTGAAGCGATGTCGAGCGGATCACCTTCATCCGGCCACCAGCCATCGACGCCCATCGCGAAGTCTTTTCTGTGCGCATCCCAGTAGCAGCTCGATTGTTCCTCGTCGAACCTGGCGAGATCGCAACTGTCTCGTGCCGATCCGCGGAGTTTGTCAGTCAGAATTACTGCGTGTAGCACAACATGAAAATTGTCGCTGTGCAATTGATCGATCATCTCTTTAGGATCCGGAAAGACTTTCGCGTTCCACGCAAACGAACCATTCTCAGTATTCCAACCTGAAGGACAGAATCCTGTGCCGAGGTAGATCAGCGCATCGCACGGAAGTTTTTTCTCGCGAAACGTCTTAGCTTCTGCAAGCACTTCTTCCCTGCTGGCGAGTGTGCGGTGAGATTGCTGATATCCCAGGCTCCACAAGGGAGGCAGTTCCGCATTTCCTGTAAGTCGCGCATATTCGGCCATGATGGTCATGGGTTTATTCGATCCTACGAAGAAGATGTCGAGCGGCAGAGCGGTTTCCAGTGACGTTGGCAAAAACCTGCTCTCTTTTTTCGTGAAATCGAAAGTTCCGAACGGCTGATGGATGAACATTGCCCAACCAGACGTGCCGATGAGCCAGGGGATCGGGACCCGTCCACCATGCGTCTGCAACTTGTATCCTCCCTGACCACTCCGCATTTCATCCACCGAACCGCGCCGGTCAAATTGAGGTCCACCTTCGCCGAGGCCCAGCAACGGAGAATCGCCTGTAACAAACGATAGGGCGCCCTTATCGGAATCGATGCTTAGTCGTTGGATCGTAATACCGCGAGCGTCGGAGATTACGAATGACAAGGGATCGAAAGCTACGTCAATACTCAACTCTCCGCATTTCACCTGTTGGCGACCAAAATTGTCGTGCAACTGAGCGACCGGCTTACCCCAATCAGTTCTGACAAGCGAGCCGTCGTTGGGGATTTTCGCGGGTTGAGGTGAGAGCGGTACGATCGTCAGCCGGAAGGTATGTGCGCTGACGGTTGTGATTTGAATTTCCACATCTCGGCCAGCCACGCGCATGCCCTTGCGTTGCGCCTTCACAGCCAACGGAAGTGCTGCAGTCGCCGAGACCGCACCCAGCGCCTTTAAGACTCGCCTGCGGTTGTACCGTTCCGTCATATTCAGAAAGGAGGAACCTTTATCTTCGCCGTCGCGAAGCCGGCACATCATCCTCGGAAAGAGTGAAATCTCTTGGCGGAGTCACGCCAAGCAGATATTGCACAAAATAATCCCAGCGACGATGCACGAGATAAGGAGCGTGCGGACCGCTCTCTCCGTGGTACATATTGGGCACGAACAGCATGTCAAAGTCTTTATTCGCCTTCATTAACGCGTCCACGAAGCGCATGGTCTCGACTGGATGCACGTTGTCATCAATGTCCCCGTGTTCAATCAGCAGATGCCCTTTCAAGTGATCTGCCATGGTGACATTTGATTGTGCAGCGTAGTCGCCCTGTACCGGATACCCTTGATAGGTTTCGTTCCACCACGCTTTGTCGAGGCGCGCGTCGTGGTCACCTGAAATAGAAACCCCGACTTTATAGAAATCCGGAAAAACCAACATGGCGTGTGCGGCGCCATATCCGCCTGCAGAAGTTCCGTAAATGCCCACACGATCAATATCCATGTAGGGAAACCTCGCAGCCATCTGCTTGATCATCGCGACATGATCTTCGAACGCGCCGCCTAAATTTCTGTAGGAAAAAAGGTGAAAGGCGTGCGACCTGCCGGAGGTTCCCCGTCCATCGATCATTACGACGACGAAACCGAGTTCGGCCATGGATTGCAGCCGCAGCATTCCCTCGAATGTTTTTGGCACAAAAAATCCTTGCGGCCCGGTGTAAACCTGCTCAACGACCGGATACTTTTTCGACGGATCGAAGTTGGACGGTCGCCATATCAACCCGTAAAGATCCGTCTTGCCATCAGCCGCTTTACCCTGGAAGGGTTCAGGAAACTTCCACCCGCTACTCGCGATTGCGCTGATGTCCGTTTTTTCCAGCACTCGAACGATCGAGCCATCTTTCGATCTTCGAAGCACTGATTCCCCCGGCAAATCTGCCCGCGAATAGTTATCGACAAAAAAGTTACCGTCGGGGGAAACGCTGACCGCGTGGTCAGCATTCTCGGGCGTGAGAAGCGTTAGCCCCTTTCCGTCGAAACCAACGCTGTAAAGATGAGTTAAATATGGGTCCTCATTTTTTTCGCGGCCACCGGCCAGAAACAACACGCGCCGATTCTTTTCGTCCACGTACTCGATCTGGCGCACGACCCACGGTCCCCGCGTCACCTGGTTTTCTAACTGGCCGCTCTTGTCATATAAGTAGAGATGGTTCCAGCCATCGCGCTCGGACGCAATCAGCAGTTCGCCGGTTTCGTGATCGAAACGGTAGAACGTCTCGTAAGGATCGACATATTCATTCGACACTTCCCGAACTACAACCTTTTGCTCGCCGCTTTCGGGATCGATGGTCCGTATCTGCTTCGCTTTGAAACCGCGCTCGTCGTAGTCGTAGAAGATCGTCTTGCTGTCGGGCGACCACTCAAAGCCGGGGCCGTCCTGAAAGGGCAACTCAATCGGAGGACTTTTAACGTCGACCCGCC
>DAIPJJ010000035.1:0-27961 GCA_036770325.1 Terriglobales bacterium | reverse complement strand
CATCACCAGGCTTGCAGGCCGGCTGTCATTTCGGATGCTAGGCAAAATTCCCGAAGTTCGCAAGTGCTCGGGGCGAAATAGATGGTACTAAGGTTGCTCGGGGAAACTTCCACATCAGCCGCCTATGCGGTCATCCCGACGCTCGGCGCTTTCTCCAGCCGAGCGAGGGATCTGGCGCGGATCACATCACAAATAGATCGTGATGCTCCACGCGGGATCCCTCGTCCCGCTGGTGAAAGCGCGGGACTTCGGGATGACGCCGCAGAGTAGGTTGCGGGCGAAGCTCATTTCTGCGGGCGGCTCGCTGGTGGAACGATTCCATTCATGCGCAGGTATTCGACCATTTGTCCGTAATGATCCATTGGGTGAGCGACGCTGAAAGACGCCCAGCTCAATTTCGCCGCTTTCATGCCGAATGGTGAGTCCATCTGATCGAGTTCATTCTTGTCAGTCACCGACGCGATGGACTTGTGCAAATAGGCAAAAGAGTCATTCAAAAACTTCATGATGTCAGCTTTCGTTTTGATCGAGTCGGGCCCCTTCTCGTCATTTAGATCAACGGGCGGTTTTTCGCCAGTAATAAGCGAGGCAAACATGTAATTAGTGGCGGCAACGTGCTTCACTTGCTGGGCGAAGGTGCGTACTCCCTTGAAGTCTCCACTCGACGGAGCAAAGTCGTACTTGTCTTCGGGCATGGCATCCGCGGCGGGCACGAATTCATGTTCTACGATTGTTAAAACGCCGCTCACGGCTTCTCCCGGGGTTTTTGGCGGAGGCGGCGGTTGCATTTGGGCGAAGGTTGGAATCGAACAACAGAGCAGAACGAAACTGGCGAGCAGTAATTTTGCGCAGCGCATTGCAATTCTCCTGAGATTGAAAATTTTTATTGCCCCAAGTTTTGACATCCCAAAGTTCCTACGACATTCAATCGGCGCTCACCGAAGGAGTGAGTTCCGGTTCCCCAAAGACGAGACGATAGCGTCGCACTGCGGCGAGGCCCACGATCAAGGCCACGGCGGAACAAAGCATTGTAGCTGGAACTCCATACTTTGTTGCTAACGCGCCCCAACCGGCACTGCCTAAAGCCATGCCTCCCTGCAGCACCAGCAGATACCAGGAAATTGCGCGGGCACGCATCCAGCTTGGCGTCATGATCTGTGCAGCGACATTCAGGCAGGCGACGATGCTGATCCATGCGCCTCCGGCAACGAGCAAAACGACTGCCAGTCCGGCAAAGCTGCTGATCCGGCCGGATGCGAAGGTGGCGACAGCAAACACGACGATTGAGACTGCGACCACGCGATCGACCGAGAGAGCGTAACGCAAGCGGGGCAACACGACGGCGCCGGCAAGCGCGCCAAGTCCGAAGACGCCGAGCAAAAGGCCGTAGCCGGAAGCACCGAACTGGCGCGCGATGATCGGCAGCAGAGCAAGCAGGGAACTGGCAGCGACACTGAATGCCGCCGTGCGGATGAGCACACAATGAACAACCGGCGCCGAGCGCATATAACGCAGGCCGGCACGCAGCGACTCGGTCAGTCGATCGGTGCGTGCGCGTTCAAAACTGGGCCTCTTCCAGCGATAGAGAAAGAGAATTACGCCGCTGAAGCCGGCGGCGTTCATAAGGAAGGCGACGCCGGAATTCGTCGCCGCGATTATCAATCCGCCAAGCGCAGGACCAACCGCTCTGGCGACGTTGAATGCGGCGGAGTTCAGCGCCACCGCTGTGGCGTGGTTTTGGGGAGAAGCGACTTCGGGCACGATCGCCTGCCAGGCGGGATCGTTCACGACGGCACCAAGGCCGAGCAGGAAGGTGAAAGCGACGAGCATCCACGGAGTCACATATCCGAGCAGCGTGAGAACGCCGAGAATTCCCGCGGCCGCGACCATCCAGACTTGGGTGGTAAGAAGGAAGCGGCGGCGGTCGATCATGTCGGCGAGCGCGCCGGCGGGGAGGATGACCAAAAATGCAGGCAGCATGATCGCCGCCTGCACCAGGCCGACCATGAACGGCGAAGTCGTAAGCTGTGTCATCAGCCATGCGGCGCCGACCATCTGCATCCATTTGCCGATGTAGGTAATAACTGACGCCATCCAGAGGGAACGGAAGAGCGGTTCGCGCAATGGCGCCAAGGCGGAGTTATTGGCACGGGCCGGGACGGAGCGCGGTGAGGCGTGCAGAGAATCAGACATCAGCTTGCCCGAATTTCTGCAGGCGCTGGAACCGGCGCTCGGAAGGGCCAGTCACGTTTCTGCCAGGCACGCATGAGATAGAGGAAAATTCCAACAATGAGGATGATGATGGCGTAGCGTATCTGCTGAAGCCTGCCAACGAGAATGTAACTGAAGCCTAAAATCGCGAGCAGGGCGGGAACAGGATAGAGCCACATGCGGAAAGGGCGAGGCATTTCAGGGCGTCGAACTCGCAGAATGATGATTCCGATTGCCTGCAGGATGAACTGCAGAAGAATACGGATGACCACCAGGGCCGAGATTACGTCGGCGAGGGAGAAAAAGCAAAACACCATCGCGACCCCGCCAAGCGCGAGCAACGAGATATGAGGAAAACGATAAGTCGGATGGATGCGCGAGAAGACTTTGAAGTAATTTCCGTCGAGCGCGGCGGCGTAGGGAACACGCGAGTATCCAAGCATCAGCGAGAAAACTGATGCAAACGCAGTCCAGAGAACTAGCACGGTCACGAGCTTTCCAGCCCACAACCCGTAAATTCGCTCCATGAAGGTGGAGACGACATAGAGCTTGTTGGAACTCTGCGCATTCAGCATCTCGTGCCAATCGACCACGCCGAGAATGCTGATGTTCATCATCAGATATAGACATGCGACCAGCAGAATGGATAGCAACAAGGCGCGGGGGATGTTTTTGCCGGGATCCTTAACTTCATCTCCGAGAAAGCAGACGTTGTAAGCGCCCCAGTAGTCGTAAGTCGCGATCAGCATCGCGGAGCCAAGTCCCAGCCAAAAATTCTTGGACAACGTGAAAGCGCCGGGAGGGAAGCTCATCGCGCGCGCGGCGTTGAAATGAGTGAATCCGGCGAAGATGATCCAGCCGATGGTCCCAATCACTCCGAACCATAAGAATTTCGACAGCCAGCCGATCTGGGTGATCCGGCGATAAAGAAGAAATATCGCGACCAGCACGATCCCGATCGCGATGAACGTAGTCCCTGCCGCCGCCCAGCGCAGTTGCAGGTCACCTAGTAAAGGAAGGTGCAGGTTCCAGTTTCGGCTGGCATATTGCTGCTCGAGGCCGGGCAGGAGATAGGAGGTATATCCGGCGAAACCAATCGCTCCTGACGCGATCGACAAAGGCGCGCTAAACGAAAGCTGCCAAATGAAGAGGAACGATACCAGCTTGCCGAGCCGCTTTGGACCGTAAATCTCGCGAAGGTACTGATACGAACCGCCAGAGCCCGGCATGGCTGCGCCGAGCTCCGCCCACACCAGGCCATCGCAGGTGGCGAGAATTGCGCCGAGAATCCAGCCCAGCATGGCCTGCGGCCCGCCCATCGCACTCACCACGAGAGAAATGGTGATAAACGGACCGACGCCGATCATGTCGATCATGTTCAGCGATGTCGCGCTCCACAGGCCAATGCCGCGGATGAGCGTTCGTTCGGATTGTTCGTGCGATGACATTCGGCTACTAGCTTCTAGCTAGCTCCTAGCAAGCAACAAAGCATTCTTGTCATTCGAACCGCTTTAGCGGGAAGAACCTGCTGTTCGATTTAGACGGGCGAGAAGCAGATTCCTCACGGCTGAAGCCGTTCGGAATGACAGCCTGTAGAGGACAGATCATTGCTCATGGCTGGTGCCCGGCACTGACCAAATTCACGAAAAGCCGAATCGCGCCCGGCACTCCGGCTGGCAATTGCCGGAAGAACGCATATCCGCTGTAGATGTACAGTCCTTTGCCATACTTTGCGACCAGCATTCCTCCCTTTTGGTCCGCCTCATTCGGATCATGGCAGGATAGCAGCGGCTGAAAGTGCGCATCCCATGTACTCATGAAATAGATGCCGCGCTCTTGCACCCAGCCTTCGAAATCCTTTTGGGAAATTTCGTTCGGGCGATGAAAGATGGGGTCATTTGGGGCGAGTATCGTCACCGGCGCTTCTTCCACCGAAACCCGCGCCCGGCTCAGTTCTGTGGGGTAAGGCGTCAGGTGCTCGCTGTTGAAGTCAGACACGCTGTTGTTGTTTTGCACGATAAGCGTTCCGCCGTTCGAGACAAAATCCAGCAGCTTTTGATTGTTTGCGACCAGTTCCTTATGCGTGTCATATGCGCGTACACCCAGAACGATCGTTCCATACTGAGAAAGATTTTCTGCCGCGATTTTGTCAGCGGGAATCAGCGTGACGTTCACTCCGACCTGCTTCAAAACCGTTGCAATGTCATCTCCTGCGCCCATGATGTAGCCGACCTTGAGGTCACGAGGAACCTTCACCTCGACGTAACTGACGTGCTGCGCCGCAGGCTGAAAGTAATAAAAAGACCCAAGGTCTTCCCGCCTTACCAACTTGTATCCCTCGGAGAACACTTTATTGCCGCTACTCAAGACTGCACGGAGGGCTACCTGGCCTGGGGTGTGAGGGGGCAATGTAACCTTAAACTGGAAGACCTTTTCTTCCCCACGCTGCGAAAACGAGACCGGCTGTTGTGCCGGTGAAATCTGTGAGTTCGGCGGCGCCTGCAGGCGAAGGCTGCCGGATTGCGCGCCATCGAGGTTTGAGCTGACTTTGACCGTGATGTCGATCGGCGAAGTGTTACTCGTCGGGACTACCTGATTTCCAGGATCGATTCCCACTGAAAATGCCGGCACCACAGCAAGCTCTTCTTTTCGCTGAACTCCGCCGGCATTCGTAACCGGAACAGCTATGGGTGACGAAATTTCAGGAAGGTTAGCGGCAGTCCGTTCTGCACGTGATATTAGTGGCGGAACGTCTCCCACATCAAAGCGGGCGCGCACAATCGCGGGAGGGGTAGTCGCGAATGGCAGCGTAATCAGTTTTGGTTGATTGACCGTGTAAACCGCGTCGCGCTGAGGATCGTCGCGATGGAACCCTGTTTTCGTGAACGGCGCGTCAGGCAGTCTGAGTTGAAATGTGTGTTCATAGTTCTGGCCGGGCGCAACCGGTCGTTGCTTCGCCTGATCGTCTACGGCTGAGCCATGATCCGTCACCTCGCCTTCAATTGCTAGATCATCGAGTTGCAGCGGGTGTGAAGAACCATTGTGGAACGTTACTCTGACCGCGAAATTCTGGCCGGGCGAGATGGCGGTCAGTTCCTTATGATCATTGGACGAATCTGGTGAAATCAGCGATGCCGTCAGTTCGACATTGAGAGCCAGATCGATCGCCGTTCGGGCTTGCTCCTCTTTGTCCCGCAATTTGACAGCGGTTGTTTGACCGTCGGAACTTTTCTGATCAAAGCCAGTTTCACCATTTAGCAGTTCCAAAGCCGCGAGTAAGGGCGCGACTGCAGATTCCGATTTGGTATCAGCAGCCTTCACCGCCTCCGATAATTTGTCTGCGGCCTCCCGTGCTCTCTTTACCTCGCCATCATTTTTGCCATTCAGCAATCCAGCGACCGAGGTATCGATCCCATCGAACAAATCTTTTTCGTGGCCGCTCGCGTCAGTTGTCTTCTGTAGTACGGAATCTGCCAGTTTGTAGAACGCATAGCGCGGGCCCGACTGCGCCCGCAAATCACCGAGACCTTGCGATTCCTGGTGCCGCAGACCTTCTACTGCAAATTGCACATAGGACATTCCTAGCAGCGAGTCGTCTTCCCCGGTGTTGATCTTCACCGTCCAGTTTTCGTCCGGGCAGCTCGATGCGCCGAAGCCGCAAACATTCCCGACGTAAAGCTTCTTCGGCTGCCAGGGTTGCAGGCCGGCCTTGATCTGTTCGGGAAATCGATTGGGATCGGCGGCAGCACGGAAGGCCTCTTGGGCAAGGATCGACGATGCCTGATGATGTCCGTGACCATCGCGGTCCGTGCCCGAGAAGCGCGCAATCAGCACATCGGGGCGAAATTCGCGGATGACGTGAACAATATCCTGCAAAGGCACATCGTGTCCGCCCCACTTCTGAAACGTTTCTTCGGGAGTCTTTGAATAACCGAAATCTGCAACTCGCGTGAACCGTTGCTCCACGCCGTAGTAGCGGTCGGCTGCCAATAATTCCATGGTGCGGAGAAGGCCAAGCTCATCAGAGAATGTGTCACCAGTCTTGTTCTGTCCGCCTTCGCCGCGGGTGAGCGTTTGCAACAAAACATGCACGCCTTTGCCTCGAGATTCGAGCGTAAGCAGGCCGCCATCTTCATCGTCCGGATGCGCAACCACCATCATGAGCCTGCCGGTGTTCTGCAATCGGCGCAGCTCCAGTTCCAGTCCATTGACACCGGTGTCCTGCGGCAAGGGTTCAAGGTTTTCGCCGAGTGGACCGGAACCCGCACGGCGCGCGGCTGTTTGTGAGAAATTGGAGGTCGAAAAAAGAAGAAGCGCAAAAAAGATGAGAAGAAAAGAACGGGCCTTTTGAGGCCAGACTTCCGCGCCAGCGGTTTGCATATTTATATGAGACTGCTCCTCGTGAGCGATGGAAGCAAAAATTCTTGCGGCTAGGAAACTTGAATCGGAGTTCCAGTCAACTCGCTTCCTTCTATTCCCGTTACGTTCACATTGAACCATTGATTCCGCGAATGCATGCCAGGGAGCTTGAGCTTGAGATAGTTGTCCGTCAACGCTTCAGTCACACTTTCATGGTCGCGGTGTTTGAGAGTGATGGCATCGAGTCTTTGACCGACCTGAGAGCGCGTAAACGATGCGTGCTTCTCGGCGGCGAGTTCGCGAAGAGTGCGATTTCGCTCTCTTGCTACCCGTACCGGGACTTGATTCGGCATCAATGCAGCCGGGGTTCCGGGTCTCGCTGAAAATGTGAAGACGTGCAAGTATGTAAAAGGTAGCTCTTCCACCATGCGCCTGGTTTCCGCAAATTCTGCTTCGGTCTCGCCTGGGAAGCCCACCATGACGTCAGCGCCAATCGCAGCAGTTGGCATCGCCGCTCGAATTTTCTCGATCTTTTCGCGGTAGTGCCATGGCCTGTACTTGCGATGCATGCGCCGCAGGACCGCGTCGCTGCCGGATTGCATCGGTACGTGCGCGTGCTTTGCGATGCGCGGCGACTCAGCCATCAGGCGGATCAGTGAATTGCTCCAGTCCATCGGCTCGACGGAGGAAATGCGGAGCTTTTCAACGGATGTCTCGTTGAGAATCGCTTCAACTAAATGTTCAAATTTCGGCGGACAAGAGTGTCCGCCCCACACACTCAAGTCGCGCCCCCAGCGGCCCAGATTGATGCCCGAAATGACGACTTCTCGATATCCGGCAGCGACAAGGTCATTTACCTGACGGACTACCTGGTCGAGCTTCAATGATCTGCTGCGGCCTCGCAGCGAGGGGATAATGCAAAACGAGCAGCGATTGTTGCACCCGTCCTGGACTTTCAGAATCGGCCGGGTACGCTCGTTTGCAGAATCGAATACAGGTGCTGCTAAAAGTTCGGTGTGGGCAAAAATGTCGGAGACGAAGATCGAATCGCGCATTCGGTCCTGGTCCTCAGTCAATCGCGAGACCGGAATCAAGGAACCGACTTCAACACTGTCCTTCTCAGACTGTGTTCCCACAGCGATGTGTGCCAAATTGTGTTTGTGGGAGTTACCGACAACAAGAGATACTCCGGGCAGTGCCGCAATTTCACGCGGCGCGCGCTGGGCGTAGCAGCCGGTAACTATTACCCTGCACTCGGGATTTGCCCGCCGGACTCGACGAATGGCGGCCCGGGCGTCTTGTTCCGCGGAAGCTGTTACGGCGCAAGTGTTAAGCACCACCAGACCGGCGTGTCCGGGGCTGTCCGCCTGGGTAAATCCGCGCTCCCGAAACTGCTCCTCGATTGCGGCGCCATCGGCCTGGGTGGCTCTGCAACCGAAATTTTCTACGTAAAAGCTGCCCACCGATCTATACTAGCGTATGTACATCTCCGGATGTTTTTTCCTGCCGGAGTTGTTGCCGTCACGCATTTGAGGTTTTCATGAAGCGCAGGATTCTGCTGGTTGACGATGACACCACCGTACTGCTGACTTTGAAGGCAGTGCTCGAGCTGAATCAATTCGAAGTTCAAACCGCATGCTCAGCAGCCGAAGCGCTTCAAAGACTCGCGACAGGCGAATATGAAATGGTCATCACCGACTCGCGCATGGAAACTGATGATGCGGGATTTCACGTGATCCGCGCCGCCCGCCAGCAAAGTTATGATCCCGCGACTGCGCTCCTGACGGCGTATCCACCGCGCAATGTCGATTGGCGGAATAACAGCGTGCAGTCAGTGCTGGTGAAGCCAATTGGTACGCAGGATTTGTTGCGGCAGATTGAAGCGCTGCTCGTGCGCCATCAAGACGAGAAGCAAACTCGCGCCCGCCTGGCACACTTCGACACGGTTGGCGCCCCCAACGAACAAAAAGCCAGCTAAGAATAGCGCCGCGTGGCCGCGGCGCTTCAGAATTTTAAGTGTGCTCTAGCTGGACTCAGGCGCTAGCCGCTTGCCGTCTCTCCCGGAAGCACTCTCGGCAAAAAATCGGGCGCCCCTGCGTCGGACGGAAGGGTACCGTTGTTTCCTTGCCACATTGTGAACATACGGCGTGGGTCTCAACTTTGGGTCTAGGTTGAAAGCCTTGGCGCACAGGCGTAACGCCGATAGCGGCAAGCCGCTTGCTTTTGCAGTTTTTGCACCGTTTTGGTTCGTTCTTGAATTGTTTGTCGTGGAAGAACAACTGTTCGCCAGCGGTGAAGACGAACTCGCTTCCGCAGTCCATACAGCTTAGTGTCCTGTCTTGAAATTCCATCCGAGAGCTCCTTTGGCCCAGCGCAATTAGGGCGCAGACGCGCAGATCGTTGCGCCTTTGCGTAATTGCCCCCTCTCTGACTGCTAACCTTGGGTTCGGCCCTCCGCACGGGGAAGTGTGCGGGCATTGCAATAACCTTGGCAGGAAAATCAGTGCGTCTAGACTGGGATTCCGGATTGAAGCGATGCGGGCCGCATTCTTGCCTGCGGCCCTGACAGCGTTATTCCTGCTCTTTGCGTTGTTTTTTTCGGCTGCGTTTGCGGGCCAGCGCTTCTTTTACGCGCTTTTTCTCGCCCGGCTTCAGGTAGAAGGAGTGACGTTTCACTTCCTTGATAACATCTTCCTGTTGCACTTTGCGCTTAAACCGACGAAGAGCATTTTCCAGCGATTCGCCTTCCTGCAATCGTACTTCTGCCAACCTAAACTACACCCCCAAACTGGTCCGGGTTGAACTCGTCCTTTATTGCAATTTAACTGCGCAAAGTCAAGTAAATATGCGTCTATTTTGCGGCACAGCTTTCTTTCCGGTGAGTCAAAATGAAAACCGCAAGGCGAATTGAATCTGTCGCGGAGCATATGCGTTTAATGCCCGCATAAAATTCGTCGGGACTTGATAATACGCAGGGAAGTGGTTGATTCCAATGTGCTTACTATCGAAGTTGGAGGTGGCGGCGTTGTTAACAGCACCATCGCTCGTAAATTCGAAGCGTCTATTGAGACGATTTAATAGGTTGAAAGATTCAGCCGTAAACTCGAGTTTGTAACCGTGTCTTGCGTATAGCCGGCGGGCCACGCGCATATTGGTGCTGACGTAGTTGGGCCCAACAAAAGAATTTCTGCGAGCACCTGGAATACGATCATTACCATAGTTGCCATCCTGATTGGCATCTCCGACGACGGTCGCATCCACCGGCATCCCGCTGCCAGCGGTTACAACGCCGGAATTTTTCCATCCTTTTGTGAGATATCCCAACCACCCGTGGCCACCATTGAATGCGCGCGGTTCATACATCCACGAGAAGACGAACCGGTTGCGCTGGTCGGTCACACTGTTAGCCCGTTCAGAATTCGGCGAATACGAATTCTGGACTGTGGATGGCCGTCCCGCGACGAGTGCGTCCTGGCCGTTATCCATTGCGTGCGCATACGTGTAGCCCACGCGGAAGTAAAGGCCATGCGTCATTTGTCTTCGAATTGAGATTGTTCCACCGTGATAGACACTCGATGCTGCACTTTCAAAAACGTCGATTGAGCCGAGCTGGGAAATCGGGCGCGCCAACGAATTGATGCACGGCGGAAACGGGCATGTTTGGCTGGGAGTTGATTGCCATGTCGCAAAAGTTGCTTCTGTGCCGTAGCCGAGCAGGTTTGTTCCGGTGGAGTCGAAGATTGGGTATTGCACAATCGTGGGGGCTGGCAGATTCACATCTCGCGCCCGGATCAAATCCTGGCCGCGCACAAACGAGTACGAAATTTCCGCAACTACGCGACTCCCGAGTTCGCGTTCGAGGCTAAGACTCGCCTGGTGCACTTCGGGCGAGCGGAAATTTCGCGCGAAAGCTGAGACGTCATTTTCGGCGAATTGTGCGAGGTTCGATGGCACCGCGCAAGAATTCGCGAGCGGTGGGCAGTTCACCAGCGGTTCCGGGTATCGCGGGAAGACCTCTTCGGCAGCCTGGTTTGTCTGATTCAGAAAAATCGAATTCGGAGTCAGGCCATTTTCCGTTTCAATCGCTGAGTTGTAGATCTGCGGGATGCGAGGGTAGAACAAGCCGTAGCTTGCCCTCGCAACCAAGGGCTTCTCGTTTCCAAATGAATAGGCGAGTCCCACTCGAGGCGCGAAATTCTTTGGGTTGAGCGGGACCTTGCCTGAGTCCGGCCAGAGCGGATTCGTTCTTAGACTTTTCGTCGCGAATGTCTGCAGATCGTAGCGCACGCCAAGACTCACGTTGAAGTGGTCCGTTAGCCGGATCATGTCTTGCGCGAACCCGGCGTACTCGTTGGTGTCCGGGTGGCTCACGGCAGGTCCGAAACTTTGAAAGTAGTAGTGAGGCACTTGGTGAGCGTAGGCGCGCAGCGGCGTCAATTCCAACCCGCCGATCATAGGTTGAAAGGTGAAAGGATCCACCCGAATCGGATCAAAAATGTATTCGCCGCCGAAAGTGGATGGGAAGAAATCGTAGATTTGCGTCAGCAGCGCGTCGCCGCCGAATTTCCACGAATGCCGTGATCCCTCGCGGCTGATAGTTTCGGCAATATGCGCCCGATGTTCGCGTGTCTCGCGTGGCAGAATCGTCGATCGACCCATGCCATCGAGAATGCCCGGAATGCGGGTCAAAGGAGCATCAGAATTGCTTTCCGACCATTGATGATCGAGCGAATACTGCGCACGAAGATGGCTCACTGTATGAAACGACAGTGCGCTGGTCAGAGACGCATTCGCAGTTTCAGTTTCCACGTTCTCGACGCCATTGTCAGAAATTGCGTAGGTGGTCAGCGGGCTCGACGGATCAATAAAAACATTGTTGCTGCCGGCGTATCGCGAGGTGTTGACTCGCAGCGAGAGCTGGTTTCGCGGCGAGATGGCAGCGTCAATCTTGGCGAAACCCGCACTCCCCAGCAGCTTGGAAGGATATAAGCCCGCCTGCTTCGAAAGCTGGCCGGCGGTGGCGAATACTAATCCGGCATCATCGGACTCGTAATCTCCGGGAGTTGCGGGACCCGCACCAGGTTGAGGGATGATGAAGTTCGCGCCATTCACGAACCGCACGACTGTTGGTTCGTGAAAAATGTGCTGATCGTATCCCGCGAAAAAGAAGACGCGGTTTCGTCGCAGCGGACCTCCAAGGGTGAACCCGAACTGGTGCTGTATATCGTATGGTTTGATGTCGAGCTCAGGATCGCGGGCATCGAAGTCGCTGTCTCGCAAGTAGTAAAAACCGCTGCCGTGAAATTTGTTTGAGCCGGATTTTGTTACCACATTTACAACAGCTCCTCCGGTTCGACCCGACTCAGGTGAATTCGAATTTGGAGACACACGAAACTCCTGAATGACCTCGTTCGAGAACTGGTATGGCGCGCGATACCTTCCGCGTGCCTGCGCGAAGAACGCATTATTGTTATCGCCGCCATCGACCAGATAGCTGGTCTGAAATCCGCGGATTCCGCCAAATGAGAGGTCGCCATTCGAAGTTGAATTCTTCCCGCGCGGATCCTGTTTTGCTTGTGACGTGAGCAGCGACAGGTCTGTGAATCGCCGTCCGTTCAGCGGCATGTTTGCAATCGTTCGTTCGTCAATGACCGCGGACAGGCCCCGGGGTTGCATGTCAACGGCGCGCGGCTCGGCCGACACAGTCACGTTTTCGGCTACGCCGGCGATCTGGAGCTTGAATCGAATCTCAGTGACCACACCGATTGTTACGTGCAGAAACGGACTGAGCTGCGGCGACAGCTTTTCGGCGGCAGCGCGGGCAGAATAGTCGCCCGGCGGAAGCAGTTCGAAGCCGAACCTGCCCTCGGCATCAGATGTTCGTGTGTAGTGAAATCCCGTGGCGCTGTTTACGAGAACTATCGACGCGCCTGCAACGCGCCGGCCCGCAGGATCAAGAATGACACCGCGAATGGCGCCCGTTGAGCTGTCCTGGGGATAGCAGATGGATGTGAAGACGAAAGCTGCTGCAACACAGAAAGTAATGCAGAAAACAACACGCCGCATGGATTCACTCCGTTCAGGAAGTGAGTCCAGCCTCGACGGGAGACCTGATTCATATACCACGAATACAGGTTGGTGTCAGTGGCGAATGCAGAAAAACTCATTGGAGTTCCCGATGTGGGAAATTTGTTAGGATTCATCAACGAGCTACGAGCTATGAGCGGTGAGCAATCAACGCGCCCTCATGTTGTGGTTTGTCTTTCGCTTATCGCTCGCTGCTCGCTGCTCATCGCTGACTGCTGAGTGCTGAATGCTGAATGCTCGCCCATGATTCGCCCCTACAAAGGAGTTGCGCCAAAGATTCCAAGCACCTGCTACGTCGATGACTCAGCACAAATCATCGGCGATGTCGTGCTTGCTGAGCACGCGAGCGTGTGGATGAATGCTGTCTTGCGCGGCGATGTGCATTCGATCCGCATCGGTGCGTACTCGAACATCCAGGATTGCAGCGTGCTGCACGGGATGAAGCAGCAGTATGGCGTGTTCCTCGGCGAGTACGTGACCGTCGGTCATAATGTGACCTTGCACGGTTGTACGATTGAAGATCGCTGCCTGATCGGCATGGGATCGATCATCCTGAATGGTGCGCGAATTGGCGCAGGATCGATCATCGCCGCGGGAACGCTGATTCCGGAAAGGACGGTCGTCGAACCCGGCTCATTATGGATGGGTTCTCCGGGAAAATTCCGGCGCAAGCTGGAGCATGCGGACCGCGAGAGCATAATGCGGTACGCGAATAATTATCTGGGATATAAGGACGCGTATTTGGCGGAAAGATAACAATTAGCAATCGGCATTCGCATTCAGCGGTTAGCATTCCGGAATTGTGAAGAAGGTGCGCAGCATTTTCAATCTGTATCAGGACAGATCTAAGCGTTCCGACTCATTTATATTCAAATGTCATCCTGAGCGGAGTGTGATCTTCGCGCTGCGCGAAGATCACACGAAGTCAAAGGACCCATGCAACGCTGATTCAGCGATGGTGCGGGAAGGCATTCTCACGAACGTAAAGCGATAGGTAGAATTCCCTGACAGGTTTTTGCTGAACGAAAAGGGTACAGAGGTCCTTCGACTCCGCAAACCGATTCGCGAGCGAATCGGTTTGCTTCGCTCAGGATGACAGAGGAGAGGGTGCGCTCAGGCCACGGCTCCGCTCAGGATGACAGAGTGTTTGCTGGAAGCTGGAAGCCAGCAGCTACAAGCTGATGATCAAAGCTATTCGAGGAACGCGCGATCTTCTGCCGCCGGAGACGGCGCTGTGGAACTTTGTCGAGAAGACTGTGCGCGACGTGTTCCGCGCCTATAACTTCCAGGAAATTCGCACGCCAATTTTCGAAGACACGCAGTTATTCGCACGCGGAGTAGGCGAAGAGACCGATATCGTTTCGAAGGAAATGTACACATGGACCGATCAGGGCCGCGCAGAGAGCGATAAAGGTCAGTCGCTTACCCTCCGTCCTGAGAACACCGCGGGCGTGGTTCGCGCATACATCGAGCACAACCTGCAATCGCGCGGGCTGAACAAGCTGTACTACATTGGGGCGCAGTTTCGGCGGGAGCGGCCGCAGAAGGGGCGTTATCGGCAGTTTTATCAAATCGGCGCGGAGGTCATCGGCCCCACAACCGCCGGCAGTGAATCGCCCGCGCGAGACGCCGAGATTCTTGAGCTGCTTGCAACGCTGCTCGATCGTCTCGGAATAAAAGGTTGGACACTGCAGCTCAACTCCATCGGTTGTCCTGCTGATCGCGCGAAATACAACGAAGCTTTGCGGCAGGCGCTCGCCCCCGTAAAAGACAAAATGGATCCAGATTGCCAGCGCCGCGCGGTCACGAATCCTTTGCGTGTGTTCGACTGTAAAGTCCCCGAAGACCAGCCGATTATTGAGAGGCTGCCGCGCATCAGCGAATTCCTTTGCGAGTCCTGCCGCCAACACTTCGCGCAGGTTAAGGACATTCTGCGATCGGTCGGGGTCGGGTTTCAGGAAAACGACCGACTGGTTCGGGGCCTCGATTACTACACGCGCACCGCTTTTGAATTCACCCACGGAAATCTCGGCGCGCAAAACGCAATTCTCGGCGGAGGCCGATACGACGGCTTATCTGAGGCGCTTGGCGGACCACCGGCTCCGGGAATAGGCTTCGCAATCGGCGAAGACCGCCTCGTCATGTCGCTGGGAAAATCTCCAGAAGACGTGCTTTGCAAACCTGACGTCTACATTGCGCCGCTCGGCGCCGGTATGAATAAGGAAGCTGCGCGGCTTGCCCGCGAGTTGCGTGCCCACGATCTGGTGGTCGAGCTCGGCGACGAATCATTTCGCCTCAAGAAATCGCTTGAAACTGCCAGCAAGCTTGGCGCCAAATACACCCTCATCGCCGGTGAGGACGAAATGAGCTCCGGCGTATTCGCGCTGAAAAATCTCGCCACTGGGAAACAAGTTTCCGTGCCGCGCGCGGAACTCACGGCTAAAATCAGCAGCACCTCGGAGGAACAATGAAGTTTGCACTATCCACCTGCTTACTCATTTTCTCTATAGCTTCGTTTGCTCAATCCGTTCCGCAATCAAGCGACCCGGACGCGCAAGCCTTGATTGCCAAATCCCGGGCCGTGCTCGACGCCGAAAAAACAAAAGACGTTGACGCTCTCAACAATCTGCTGGCAGAGGATTTCCGCAGCATCGATCTGGCTGGCGATCTCAGCAGCCGAAGAGAAATGTTGGGTTCCGCGAAAGAAGGTTTCATAAAGGACTTTGTCTTCTACGAGCCACAGGCTTTCCGCATCGACAATGATTCGGTTCTTGTCTTCTACAACTCCGCAATTACTCTGACCGATGCCGTCATCAAACAATTAGCGGAAGACAACTTGACGTTGCCGCGCTACTCCAAAGTTTCGGACCTCTGGGTGCGCCAGGGCGGCGACTGGAAACTGAAGTTCGAGCAGGTCACTCCCATACGTCCGATGTACTAATTGCCCGACACCTGCCGTTGAAGATCCGCATTTGTAAGTTCCGCATTGACGAACGTCTTCCCCCCCGCCTAACATTGCGGGACATTCAGGAGGACTTCCATGAAGCGCACTCTTTTCGCGTTCGCAATTGCTGCAGGTCTAATGGCAACTCAGGCCTACGCACAAATGGGGCCGCCGACGCCCGCTCCCGAACTCAAGAAGCTTGATTTCCTCGCGGGTGACTGGACTGCTGAAGGCACGATGAATCCAGGTCCGGGCATGCCTGGCGGTAAATTCACTATGACTACACATGCCGAGTGGCTCGATGGAAACTTTTTCCTGATTGAGCACAGCCACGGCGACATGGGGCCGATGGGTAAGATGACGGAACTCTCCGCGCTGGGATACGATCCCGACCGCAAGGTTTATACCTACAGCGCGTTCAACAGCATGGGCCAGGCGGAAAGCGCGACGGGTACAGTGAATAGTGATACCTGGACGTGGCTCAGCGACGAACATTTCAATGGTATGACCATGAAAGGTCGTTTCACGATGAAGGTTCTCTCCCCAACCTCGTACACCATGAAATACGAGCTTTCGCAGGACGGTACGAACTGGATGACTGGAATGGAAGGTAAAGCGACCAAGAAGTAACAACCCGGTCAGTGCGGCATTGAGGTTCGACCGCGCGAAGACACAAATACTCTCCTGACAATTGTCACGAGAGCCAGGTGATAACCTCCACTGTTGCCTTACCGTCGATCAGTCCATCATTTCTTCGAGCCGGAATTCTGAAGGAGAAAATGATGAACCGATACAAGACAATTGCCGTGGGCGCAGTCCTGCTTTGCTCATTGGCAGCAGTTGCCCAAATGAGTCAGCCCACGCCGTCCCCCGAACTCAAAAAACTCGACTACTTCGCCGGAAACTGGACCCATGAAGCGACCATCGTCCCCGGTCCCTGGGGCCCGGGCGGAAAGTTTAGTGACAACGTTTCGTCAGAGTGGATGAAAGGCAATTTCTTTCTGGTGAGCCATTCGGACTTCTCGATGCCTGCCGACATGGGCGGTTCCGGTTCTGGAATTGCCATCCTCAGCTACGATCCCGATAAGAAGGTGTACACAGAAGATCGTTTCGAGAGCTCCGGCCGGCACGTCCTTGTTACGGGAACGCTGAACGGCGACACGTGGACCTGGACAGGAGAGAACAACTACAACGGTATGACAATCAAATCCCGTTTCACTGTAAAAATGACTTCGCCTACTTTGTATACGTCGAAGTTCGAAATTTCCGCCGATGGCGGCACCAACTGGATGCCGTTCTGGGACGGTAAAGGAATGAAGAAGTAGTTGATTGAGGAGCGGCGGGCGTTCTCGCCCGCCTAGCCTCTCTAATCCGAACGTAGAGGCTGCCCTTCGCGCTTTTCGAAGGGTGGTCTATTCCCGTTTATAATCTCTCATTCGGCTCACCGGCTTCATTCAGGCCATCAGTTCGTCGGGTCCTCTCAGACTTTGAGATGCGGCGTCGACGGCTATCTTTCAGGATGGGACAAGCAGATTCCTCACCGCTAAAGCGGTTCGGAATGACAGCCGGTTTGACTGAGGGCTGATAGCCGATGGCTGATAGCTAATAGCTGATAGCTGTTTTGAAAGGTAAAACTTGCTCGACTTTTTAGGCGACTTAAAACGCACACACATGTGCGGCGCTCTTCGTCCATCTGATGCAGGCAAAAAGGCTGTGCTCATGGGATGGGTGAACCGCCGGCGCGATCTCGGCAGCATCATCTTTATTGATCTGCGCGACCGGACCGGTGTGACCCAGGTCGTGTTTAACCGCGAGTTGAATCCCGCCGCGCACGACAAGGCCAATCATCTGCGCAATGAGTACGTCATTGCTGTTGTGGGGACAGTGAAGCGCCGGGATTCGGACACCGTAAACAAGAACATTCCGACCGGCGAAGTCGAGCTGATGGTCGAAGAGCTGCGCATTCTGAATGACTCGAAGCAGCCGCCGTTTCTTCCCGGCGAAGCGGTCTTACCTAACGAAGAGATGCGGCTGAAGTATCGCTACATCGATCTACGCCGCGACTCGATGCAGTTCAATATCGAGATGCGGCACAAGGTATCGAAAGCGATCCGTGATTATCTTTCGGCGCAGGGCTTCTTTGAGATCGAAACGCCGTTCATGACACGCTCGACACCCGAAGGTGCGCGCGACTACCTTGTGCCCAGCCGCGTGCAGCCAGGATCGTTTTATGCGCTGCCGCAGTCGCCGCAGATGTTCAAACAGATCCTGATGATTTCGGGATTCGACAAATACTTCCAGATTGTGCGCTGCTTCCGCGACGAGGATTTTCGAGCTGACCGTCAGGCCGAGTTTACGCAGATCGATCTGGAGATGTCGTATCCGCAGATGCAGACGGTGTGGAATGTCGTCGAAGGATTTTTGACCGCTGCGTTCAAATCTGCAGGATACGAAATTAAGACGCCATTTCTGCGCATGAGCTACGACGAAGCCATACGCCGATATGGCAATGACAAGCCTGACATGCGCCTGCCGGCAATGGTGGATGCGCGCGACGCGCTGTCACCTAAGGAATGGGACGAACTGGCGACGAAGTTCCGCATGCGGAAAGAATTTCCGTTGCAGGTGATCCGCATTCCTAAGGCGGGCGATATTTCCGGCACCGAGCGGCGGACGATTGGAACTTATGGCGCGTACAACCACGTGCAAGGGCCGACGTTCGTTCAGTTGATGACGGACCCGAAGCGGTTCGCAAAGGATTACCCGGCGTTGTCGGAAAAAATTCAGGGTTTTGCGAAGATCGAGTCGGATGATCTATGGCTGCTCGCAGGCGCGGCGAACCGTCCTGAGAACGCTGCAGTGATGGACCAGAGCGTGCAGCACTTCTGCGAAAAATGCGGATTCCTGCGGCTGGACTTGGCCCAGAAATATGCGGCCAAGCACAATGCGTTCGAAAAGACTGGTGATGTCGAGAAAGACTTTCGGTTTCTCTGGGTGTCGGATTTTCCGATGTTCGAGTGGGACAAGACGGAGAAGCGCTGGAACCCGGCGCACCACCCGTTTACAACTCTCCATGAGGAAGATTTCGCCAAGCTGGATGCGAATATCAACTCGGTCAACGATCCCAAGTCGCCGCTGGGAGAAATTCGCGCGCTCGCTTATGACGTCGTTTTGAACGGAACGGAGCTGGGATCAGGATCGATTCGTATTCACCGGCAAGACATTCAGAAGAAGATTTTCCAGGCGTTGGGTATGAGCGACGAAGAAGCCCGCGCGCGATTCGGCTTCTTCCTCGAAGCGCTGGAGTATGGCACGCCTCCGCATGGCGGAATTGCGCTTGGGTTAGATCGGATCGTAATGATCCTTGCCGGCGCTGAAAGCCTGCGCGAAGTGATTCCGTTCCCGAAGACCGCACGTGCGGTGGACCTGATGGTCGATGCGCCGACGCCGGTCAGTGAGGCGCAGTTGAAAGAGTTGGGGATTCAGATCAAGAAACAACCCTGACCGGGTGCTCTATCCTTGTCCTTTCTTGGGATAGGTTAGGTTTTTGAAGTGGCTGAATCATGGTTCTCGTCGATTCCACTGAACGCTTTTCATCTCGTGTCGCCGACTACATTCGTTATCGGCCCTCGTATCCAAGGGAAATGATTGAAATCCTCGAACGCGAGTGCGGGCTTACTCGCGACTCAGTTGTTGCTGATGTTGCTTCGGGAACGGGAATTTTTACCAGGCTTCTACTGGAACACGGAAATCGAGTATTTGGTGTCGAACCAAACCCAGACATGCGCCGCGCGGGCGAAGAATTCCTAAAGGAGTTCCCGAAGTTCACGAGCGTTGAGGGTACAGCGGACGCAACGACGCTTCCGGATCGATCGCTCGATCTGATCACTGTTGCTCAAGCGGCACACTGGTTCAATCGTGACAAAGCCATGCCTGAGTTTCGGCGAATTCTGAAACCTGCCGGATACCTCGTGCTCCTCTGGAACGATCGCAAGATGGCGGGCAGCCGATTCAGCGAAGAATATGAGGGGCTGGTGAAACAATATGGGACAGACTACAGCGAAGTGCAACGACTGGGGCGCACGATTGACGGTAGTGAGTTCTTTCTGGAATTCAAATGTGAGAAACGTGTGCTCGCGAACCATCAGGACTTCGATTACGAACAGCTCGAGGGCCGGTTGCTCTCGTCTTCTTATGCGCCACAGCGCGGAGAGCCGTCGTGCACGGCCATGCTTGCGGATCTGCGCCGGATATTTGATAGCTGCCATCAGAATGGGCGCGTGAGAATGGAGTACGACACCAATATTTATTTTGGCAAGCTTTCGCGCCAGGGCCCGCAATGAAGCCTGAATCTCCGAAAAAGTCCTTTCACATGTCCCCGGACGAATTCCGCCGACATGGTCATGCCGTCATCGACTGGATTGCTGACTACTATTCGCGGATTGAGTCATTCCCGGTGCTCTCGCAGGTAAAACCGGGAGAGATTCGGTCGTCGCTTCCGGCGAGCGCTCCGCAGAAACGCGAACCGTTCGCGGCCCTGCTGAAGGATATTGAAGAGAAAATTTTGCCGGGAATCACGCATTGGCAGTCGCCGAATTTTTATGCCTTTTTCCCGGGAAACGGATCCGGTCCCGGGATTCTGGGTGATCTGCTTTCTTCCGGTCTTGGCGTGCAGGGGATGCTCTGGGCGACGAGTCCGGCGTGCACCGAGCTTGAAACGCTGGTCCTCGACTGGCTGGTTCCTGCGCTTGGGCTACCGGAGAAATTTCTTTCAACCAGCACAGGCGGCGGAGTGATTCAGGACACAGCATCGAGCGCGACGCTGTGCGCGATTCTTGCCGCTCGGGAGCGCTCGACCAATTTCAATTCCAATCGCGAAGGATGCCGAGCGAAGCTGGTCGCGTATACATCATCGCAGGCCCATTCGTCGGTTGAGAAAGCGATACAGATCGCGGGAGTCGGACGCGAGAATCTGCGGCTGATCGAAGTCGATGAGAAATTTGCGATGAAGGCGGAGGCGCTGTCTGCAGCGATCGAGAAAGACAAACGGGCTGGACTCACACCTTTTTTTGTTTGCGCCACAGTTGGCACAACGTCGTCAAATGCAATCGACCCGGTTCCGCAAATTGCCGAAATCGGTGAGAAACACGATCTTTGGCTGCATGTGGATGCGGCCATGTCGGGAACAGCGGCGCTGTGTCCAGAGTTCCGTTACATACATAACGGAGTCGAATTCGCCGATAGCTACTGCTTCAATCCCCACAAGTGGATGTTCACGAATTTCGATTGCGATTGCTTTTACGTGACGGATCGAAAGGCATTGATTCAAACGCTCAGCGTCTTGCCGGAGTACTTGCGGAATAAGGCGACCGAATCAGGCGCAGTATTCGACTACCGCGATTGGCAGGTTCCCTTGGGGAGAAGATTTCGTTCATTGAAATTGTGGTTTGTACTTCGTTATTACGGGATTGAGGGCCTGCAGTTTCACGTTCGCGATCACGTGCGCCTGGCGCAGCAGTTCGCAGAGTGGGTACGCAGCGATGAGCGATTCGAGGTCGCCGCTCCGGCACCATTGAATTTGGTTTGCTTCCGACTGAAATCCGGAGATGAAGCGACGCAGCGGTTGATGGATGCGCTTAACCGCAGTGGCGATCTTTATCTAACCCACACAAAGCTTGATAACAAATTCACGTTGCGGATGTGCATTGGGCAGACGAATACCACTGAGCAGCATGTACAGACGGCGTGGAGGCGGATATGTGAGGAAGCGTCCAAGCTCTGAATCTTTTTCGAACTTTCAGCCTCATGTCATTCCGAATGCCTTCAGGCATGAGGAACCTGCTTTTCACCTCGCAAACAGCAGGTTTCTCACTGCTAAAGCAGTTCGGAATGACAGAGAACGTGAGTATGCCCGGTAAAGTCTAGGTGAGCACCTTTGTGTAACTCCGTGTTCTCCGTGGTAAGTTTTACTGCACAAATCAAAAACTTTCCACAGAGGACACGGAGAATACAGAGGAAAGCGCACAAGAGCAAAGACTACTGCTGCGCCTGCTGCGTTCCGATCGACTGACCGCTCACTACCAACTCTACTCGCCGGTTCTGTTGGCGTCCTGCAGCCGTATCGTTCGAGGCAATCGGATTCGCTTCACCGAAGCCGTGTATACCAATCGATCCACCAGGCACTCCCTGTTGCGTGAGATACGATTGCACCGTTGCTGCCCGTTGTTGCGAGAGCTGCTCGTTGAACATCGGGCTGCCGGTGCTGTCGGTATATCCATCCACCTCGACGTGAATGTCGGGATAGGCAATCAGGATTCCCGCCACCTTCGCCAGACGCTCACGCGCGGTCGGCTTCAGGTTTGCGCTGCCGGTGTCGAAAAGAACATCCGGCATGCTGACGATCAAGCCTCTCGCGCTGTCGCGGGTTTGAAGTACCTGGTTTAGCTGCGACATAAGCTGCTGCCGCTGCTGCGCCTGCTGGGCTTCCAGTTGTTGCGCATGTTGCTGGGCCTGCGCCGCCTGCTGGCGGGCTTGGTCGGCCTGCTGCGCTGCTTGTTGCTGTTGTTGCTCGGCCGCAGCTCGCTGTTGGGCCTCTTGCTGTGCGCGCTGTTGCGCCTCCTGCGCCTGCTGTTGAGCCTGTTCAGCTTGTTGCTGCGCCTGCTGAGCTTGCTGCTGGGCAGCCTGTTGCTGCTGTTCTAACTGCTGGCGTTGAGCGGCATCCGCTTGCGCCTGCTGTTCGACTTGGGCCCGCCGTTGCGCTTCCGCATCGGCCTGCTGTTGTGCCTGTTGTGCTCGCTGGCGTGCTTCTTCCGCCTGTTGTTGCGCTTGCTGAGCTTGCTGTTGCGCCTGCTCTGCATCGGCCCGTGCTTTGGCCGCGCGTTCCTCGTTTTCTTTGCGCTGTTGCTCTACTCGCGCCTGCTCTTCCGCCCGTACCGAGTTCACGCGGGCTTCTTCGGCCGTTTGCACGGCTTCACGGGCAACAGTCGCAATCGGCTTTTTCCCTTGTTTCCGCCGATAGTAATCCTCAGCCTGATTCAGCAACGTTTCCGCTTTGTTCAGAACGTCGGGTGCGTACTGCTGCGCGTTGGCCTCCTTGGCAATTCGCACCGCATTGCGAGCCTCGAGCAGATCAAGAGGCGCTTTTTTGTCCACACCGTAGACCAGGTTTTGAATTGGCGTGACCTGGCCTGCATAGATGGAGCGAGGGAACGTTTCGTACCGAACGTCCACCGACTCCGGACGACCCTGCGTGGTGGTCCGCAGCGAGTTCTCAGCTACCACCATGTCGCTTGGCTGGGCAACAGCGAAGTCAGGTTCCGCCGTGATGACCAGAGCGAACGCCTGCATGTCTGTCGTGGTGTGCAGAGATGCTTTGCCATCATCCTCGACTAGTTCTCCAATATTTTTCGCATGCCCCTGGGGGCTGATCGACCATAAGACGTAAGTCAGGTAAGCAAGGTCGATGGACTTTGCCGGCCGAAGGTGTTCAATGTCGACGTGAACATCCGTGAGCCCCGTCTTGCTGATCACCTTGGCCTTGCCGGTGACTTCAGGCATCAGGTCAGTCCCCTTCAGATCCACGCCAGTCGTAGAGCCGGCCCGGTAGTCAACCGACTGCACGGAGCGTGATTCCATTTGCGTGTTGAAGGATTCTGGGTTGGGTTGATCATTGGGGGTATCTGGGTGGGTAGTTGGAGTTTGCTGGGCGAGAAGTGTTCCGGCGAGCGCCAGCGAGAGGATCGTGCAGCACCCTACATTGAACTTCACGACGCACCTCACAAAACGAATTTTGTTCTTTCCGTTGATTTAGGTTAAATTGATGCGCTGCGCTCTAGCGATACCGGACTTACCGTAACTGCTTAAATAAGTGACCCGACCATCTTCTTACTTGCGCACGACTAGCAGCAAAGTTCGGCACTCGAACTATTCAGAAGGAGCTTGCCCGTGAAGCGGACCACATTTGTTCTTTGCTCAGCCGTTTTGTTTCCCTTGCTGGCTTTCACGAGT
Organism: Terriglobales bacterium; assembly: GCA_036770325.1. GTDB lineage: Bacteria > Acidobacteriota > Terriglobia > Terriglobales > Acidobacteriaceae > Gp1-AA145. Next base: position 4,353 of record DAIPJJ010000035.1, on the reverse strand, counting down.
GAAATGCTGGCTCAGGCCGCGACCGAGAGCACGCCGGCACAGCCGAACGCTGCCGACCTTGCGAACGCTGCGTTCCGCAATTCATCTCTGCCGATCGACCAACGCGTCAACGATTTGGTATCGCGCATGACACTTGAGGAAAAGGTTTCGCAGATGGTACATACGGCGGCGGCGATCCCGCGGCTTGGAATTCCTGAGTACAACTGGTGGAGCGAAGGACTGCATGGAGTCGGGCGCAACGGTTTCGCAACCGTTTTCCCGCAGGCAATTGCCCTGGCTGCCACATTTGATCCCGATCTTCTGCACAAAGAAGCCGACGTGATCTCGACAGAGTTCCGCGCCAAGTATTCACAGGAACTCAAGGAGAAGGGCTACACCGAGTGGTATCGCGGATTGACCGTTTGGTCGCCAAACATCAACATTTTTCGTGACCCGCGCTGGGGACGTGGACAGGAGACGTATGGAGAAGATCCATTCCTGATGGCGAAAATGGGGACAGCCTACGTAACAGGACTGCAAGGCGACGATCCGAAGTACCTGAAGGCCCTTGCTACCCCGAAGCATTTTGCCGTCCACAGCGGCCCGGAGCCGACCCGGCATGAAGTTGACGTAAGAGTTTCAGATCATGATCTGGAAGACACGTACCTACCCGCATTCCGCGCCACCGTGACGGCGGGCGCCGGCTCGGTCATGTGCGCGTACAACGCCATTGACGGCAAACCTGCATGCGCTCAGCCAATGCTGCTTCAGGAACACCTTCGCGACGACTGGCACTTCGGCGGTTATGTGGTTTCGGATTGCGGCGCAGCCAGCGATATCGCGCTGCATCACCATTACACGAAGACACTCGATGAAGGAATGGCGGCGGCGGTAAAAGCGGGAATGGACATTATCTGCGCATGGCCGGCACAGCAGATCACCATGGAGCGCAACGCTGTGCTCAAGGCGGTACAGACCGGAGAACTTCCAGAGGCAGACATTGATCGTGCTGTGAAGCGGCTCTTTACTGCCCGCATGAAGCTCGGCATGTTTGATCCGCCGGAGTCAGTTCCATACTCGACGATCACGATTTCGGAGAATGATACAGAGGCGCATCGTGATCTTGCCCGCCAGGCTGCGCGCGAAACGCTGGTGCTGCTGAAGAATTCTGATCATTTGCTGCCGCTCGGAAGAAAGTACAAGACGATAGCCGTGATTGGGCCCAATGCGGACAGCGTCGATCCGTTGCTAGGCAACTACAATGGCACGCCGTCGAAACCGGTGACAGTTCTAGCTGGAATTCGTCAGCGCTTCGGAGATTCACACGTTGTTTATGCGCAGGGATCCTCGCTGACCGGGCCTCCAGTCGAACCGATACTCGCAGATTTTCTGAAGAATGATTCAGGGCAAATGGGTTTGACAGGGAAGTATTTCAAAGGCACTCAGCCGCCCGGGGCTGAACAACCGAACCAGATGCCGGTGATCACTCGGACCGACCCGAATGTTGATTTCAACTGGAGAGATGGCGCCGGACCAGAGCTGAAGGAAAACTTCTCCGTGCTCTGGACGGGAACTCTAACCCCCACTACCACCGGTGACTACCTCATCGGCTTTACCGGCACCGACGCCTTTCATTTCTGGCTCGACAATCAGCTCATCGGTGAATCCTGGTATAGCGATACGAGCAAAACACGCCTGAAGACTGTTCACCTTGAAGCCGGGCACGCGTACGCGGTCAAGATCCAGTGCTCGCAGCAGGGCGGCACGGGGCTGGCGAGACTTGTTTGGCACGAACCCGGCGAGAAAAAGGACTATACCGATGCGGTACAGCAGGCGGATGTGATCGTGGCGGTGCTTGGCCTGGCGGGCGAACTCGAAGGCGAGGAGATGCCGATTCACATTGAAGGCTTTGCCGGTGGTGATCGCACGTCTCTCGATTTGCCCCGGGCGCAGCGGGAGTTGCTTGAGGACCTTGTTGCGAGTCGAAAGCCGGTGGTTCTCGTTTTGATGAATGGTAGCGCACTCGGTGTGAACTGGGCCGATCAGCACGTGCCTGCAATTGTTGAAGCGTGGTATCCGGGTGAAGAAGGCGGAACCGCAGTGGCCGAAGCCTTGGCTGGAGATTTCTCTCCGGGTGGAAGGTTGCCTCTCACTTTCTACAAGTCGGTTGATCAGATACCGGCTTTCGATAACTACGACATGAAAGGCCGGACGTATCGCTACTTCACCGGTGAGCCGCTGTATCCGTTCGGCTACGGCTTGAGCTACACGAATTTTTCATACAGCAACTTGAATTTCGACAAGCCTTCAGCGGGTGCTTCAGACGACGTCACCGTTGGCGTTGATGTCAAAAACACCGGCGCGATGGCGGGAGATGAAGTTGTTGAGGTGTACTTGACGCATCCCGGCGTGCAGGGAGCGCCGATTCGCGCTCTTGCGGGCTTCAAACGCGTGCAACTCGAGGCGGGGCAAACTCAGAACGTGAAGATCACGATTCCCAACCGCAATCTCAGTTACGTTGACGAGAGCGGCACCAGGAAAATCTCACCTGGATCGATTCAGGTCTGGGTCGGCGGTGGACAACCGGTTGGCCGAGCGGGACTGCCGAAGACATCTGGGATTGCGGGTTCCTTCAAAATTACGGGAAACGCAACACTGCCAAAGTAGCCCCTCGCCTCTGTGGCATTTCTCTGTGTAACTCGGTGCTCTCTGTGGTGAAGGTTCTCCAAAGCTCTACCACAGAGGACACTGAGTTACACAGAGAAATGCCCACAGAGAAGCTATTTTCCTATCACACGCGGTATGTAGAAGTGGAAGAAGGCTTCCGAATCCGAATTAAGACAAACCTGCGCGTTCGGGGGGCCTGACGTCGGACGCGTCATTCCATTGTCGTCCACCACAATGTGCATAGGCGTGACGGGACACAACTTCGGATCGTCAATGAATGCGATCGTCATCGGATCGAAAAGCGTCGGCGTTTCTTGTCCCCATTCGTGGTAGAGCAAAGTCAGCGCATCGGTCAGCGGCGTTCCCGCCTGAAACACAATCGCACGCTTTACTTCATCGAGCTTCAACTGAGTCGAGTCAAGCGGCATTAGATAGACCGGCAACCCTGAGGCGAGCAGCTTGCGAGTAGCTGGAACGTCGAGCTTGATGTTCCACTCGGGTTCAGGGCCGCGCGGCTTGGTATAACCGAGATCACCGTAGCCGCGATAAATGGAACCACCCATCGCGACCACACGGCGGAGTTGGTGGAATGTCTGCGGGTCTTTGTCGATGATTGCGCCAACATTCACAAGTGCCCCGATCGTGACCAGAGTGATTTCTCCCGGATGTTTGCGGATTTGGTCCAGAATGAAGTCAACCGCCTCGGGATGCGATTTGCGCGCGAAGTGTCCACCTTCGGCGTAGGCGCGCTGTGTCCAGGTCGTCTGAATTTTTGGATTTGAAATTCCAACTGCGACCGGAATGTCCTCATGTCCAGTCTCGCCGAGCAAACGATCGAGTAGTTTGGCTCTTTCCTGCGTGTCGCCGAAAGTAGTCGTGATTCCGAGAATCTGCAGCTCTGGGCTGCGCAGCGCGAGCGCAACCGCGAAGGCGTCGTCGATGTCGTCGCCGATGTCAGTATCGATGATGATTTGCTCGGGGTTGGTGGCACCGGGTTTCCGCGATAATTGGGCCGAGCAGAGCGAAGAGCTCAGGAAAAACAACGCAAGTAGAAGCTTTGGATTCGCCGTGCTACTAAACATAGAAGAGAAGTATGTCACATCGTATCAACTTCAAAGTGGGCCCGTACTTCGAGGAATTTGCATGATAATTTCGAGAAGCCGATCCGTGTTCATCCGCGTAAATCCGTGGCAGAGAGTTTGGATTTTACAGTCTCTCGCTTTACCGATTTCACTTCGTTCTATAGAATCGTGAGTTTGCTGCCTGCAGCTTTTGCCACAAGGTGCCCCGCCTGATTCGGGAAGCAGAATGAAAATTCACGAGTATCAAGCAAAGGCAATTCTGAAGAAGTATGGCGTCGCGGTCCCGCGCGGCGAGATGGCGGAGAGCCGCGACGAAGCTGTTGCCGCTGCGAAAAGGCTCTTCGACGCAGGCGCAAGCGGAGTGGTAGTGAAGGCGCAAATCCACGCCGGTGGGCGCGGCAAGGGCGGCGGGGTAAAGATCGGAAAGTCCGTGGACGAAGCGGCGAACCTCGCCGGCCAGATACTGGGAATGACGCTGGTCACGCACCAGACCGGGCCCGAGGGCCGCGTCGTTCGTCGTTTGCTGATCGAAGAAACTCTCCCGATCGAGCGCGAACTCTATCTAGGAATCGTGATCGACCGTGCCGAGGCGAAGCCGGTATTCATGGCCTCTGCTGCGGGAGGC
>DAIPJJ010000225.1:0-6272 GCA_036770325.1 Terriglobales bacterium | reverse complement strand
CCAAAATCGCCCTGGAGCGCAAGGCCGGAGTGTACTTCAGCCCAGGGCCAGAAGCCAGGCCGTCGAAGCGCGACCGGCGCAAACTCCATCGGCTGAGGGGCGAGTAGGCCAGGCAAACGAGCGAATTAATTTCAACAAAGTGCCTGCTTGAGTAATCAAATGCTGTGTGAGGCGCGCACAGCGGTTAATCATCTTTATTTCGATTCTGCAATCTGTTCTGTTCCTGGCGCATTTCTTCCTATACAGGACTTGGACCTTTTCAGCAGGATTCCATTCTTACGATCCAGTGTGGCTGAAGGTGACACTCGGGATTCTCTCCATCACCTTTGTTCCCGCTTCCCTGCTTGCTTTCCGCTACACCAACACTTTCGTTCGTGTGTTCTACCGGGTCGCGGCTATCTGGATCGGCTTTCTGAGTTTCCTTTTCATCGCCGCGCTCTGTAGCAGGATTCTGTTTGCAATCGTGCTCCTCTCCGGTCACACGTTGAACTTCCATCGTCTGGTGGAGGTATTGTTTGGAGCGGCATTCGCTGCGGGCCTTTATGGCATCTTCAACGCCAACTACACACGCATCACCCGGACAACCGTACGCCTGGCCAATTTACCCGATTCGTGGCGCGGCAAGAAAGCTGCACTGATCAGCGACTTGCATCTGGGACCCGTTCGAAATGGTAGTTTCCTGCGTCGCATGATCGCCAAAATTTTGCGCGAGGAACCGCACGCAATCTTTATTGCTGGCGACCTTTACGACGGCACCGCAATCGACGCTGCCCGTGCCGCCGCACCGCTGCAAGAGTTAACGAGTGTTCCCCGCGGCGTCTATTTCGTCGCCGGGAACCACGAGCAGTTCCGCGATGACACCAACTACCTCAACGCGGTCGCTGCGGCGGGTGTCCGTGTTCTCAACAATGAAACGGTTGAAGTCGACGGCTTGCAGATTGCAGGAGTCCCTTATAACAAGGCTTCGAACCCCGGAGTCTTCGCCTCCGTCCTTCGCAGCATTCGGCTTGACCGCAATCGCGCAAGTATTCTGCTGACTCACGCGCCCGATCATCCAAAGATTGCCGAAGAGGCGGGGTTTTCACTTCAACTTTCAGGTCACACGCATCTTGGCCAATTCATTCCATGGAGCTGGATCGCTCGCCGCATCTATCGTCAGTTTGTGTATGGCCTGAGTCGCATTGGCAAAATGCAGGTCTTTACATCGAGTGGTGCAGGCACATGGGGACCCCCGTTTCGCTTAGGCTCGATTTCCGAAATTGTCGTTCTGCAGTTCGAATAAAAAGCTTATGAACTCGCGACGCCTTCCTTTCGTTCAATTCGACGTATTTACCTCTCAGCCGCTGGAAGGAAATCCGCTGGCCGTCTTTCCTGATGGCCGCAGCCTCAGCGATGACGAAATGCAAGCCATTGCGAAGGAAATGAATCTCTCCGAGACCACATTCATCTTGCCGCGGGACCCAGCGATCGAGAAGGAACGCGGCATTCGTGTGCGAATTTTCACCGTTCAGGAAGAATTGCCCTTCGCCGGCCATCCTACGCTGGGCACCGCGTTCGCTCTCCGCGGCGCCTCTGGCTCCCGCGAAATCAGGCTGGAATTGAACGTCGGAACAGTTCCAGTGCGTTTCGAAGACAACGACGGGCAGCCCGCCTTCGGAGAGATGAAACAGAACGACCCCGTTTTCGGCCCAATCCACGATCGAGAAAAAATTTCCGAAGTCACGGGCATTCCGCTCGACGACATTGACGCTGATCTTCCGGTGCAGACAGTTTCGACCGGGCTTCCCTTCACGGTTCTGCCTCTGCGGAATCTGGCGGTGGCCGAACGCCTCAACATCAACCACAAGCAGACTTCTGACTATCTGAGCTCCTCAGGCGGAAAATTTTTGTACTCCGTGACCCGCGAAACCGTCGATCCCACGGCCCGCCTGCACGCTCGCATGCTCTTCTACAACGGCGAAGACCCCGCAACCGGCTCCGCCTCAGGATGCGCCGCAGCATGGATGGTACAGCACGGAGTTGCCCAACCCGACGAGCGCGTGATGATCGAGCAAGGGATCGAAATGAAACGTCCAAGCAGAATTTTTGTTCGTGCTTCTAGGGACAATGACAGAGTGGTTAATGTACGTGTCGGTGGAAATGTTGTTGAAGTTTTACGCGGAGAACTTTCCTTCTGAATCCACAGGCAGCAAACACCGCAAAAAATCCGGCTCGGCACACATCATCACTTCTTTCAAGTTGAAAATTTCGCGTTGGCTTTCACGTTACTTTACACGTGCCTCGCTCGACGATAGGATTCATTCCGCTCTAGTCGATTTTTCAACCAACAAAAATTAAATTTTTTCGCGCGGAAGTCTTATCGCGCTCTGCGGAAGGAAAATGAAACCAAAACGTACCATTCTCTGCGTTGACGATAACGAGCAATCCCTTTCAATCCGAAAAATCATGCTGGAAACCCGCGGCTACCGCGTGCTGGCGTATTCCAACTCGCAGCAGGCCCTGGAACGCTTTCAGCAAGGCGGAGTCGACCTTGTGCTGACCGATCTGATCATGCCCGGCATTGACGGCACAAAACTGATCGAAGGCGTGAAGGGACTTTCGCCGGAGACTCCCGCAATTCTTCTCTCTGGCAAAGTGAAAATTTACGAACGCGACAGCGGCGCCGATGTATTCCTTGCCAAAGGAATGTACGCACCGGCTGACCTGCTGGAGCGCATCCGGCTGCTGCTGGTACGCAAGCGCGGTCCAAAGCGTGGTCACACTCGCCTGCACAGCCAGTGTATTCAACCCCAGTCTCCACCTACCCACATTGCCTCTGCCTAGTTCCTGAAACCAAAGCAACACTGCTTCTCAACCATTTAGGCCAGGCCGTAGTGTGCCTTGCTGGAAGAGTTGGCAGCTCACATCCGAAGCCCCTTGCCGAAGGTGCGAAGCTGTCCAACTCTGCTCTCTCATCTGGCATCTTGAGAGAGGTCGCCTATGGCCTTGGACTCGTCTTTCAGCTCCCTCCTGCACACCCGAACCAGAAAAATCGTTGCGGGCATCTGCCTGGGAGTTCTCGCATTCGCTGTATTTCTTGTGCTTCTAGCTCATCACGCCGGGCCGCTGTTGCGCGCGAATGTGGTCGAAACGCTCTCCGCTCGATTTCAAACACGAGTAGAGTTGGCCGATCTGCAGGTCTCTGTTTCGCGTGGCCTGTCGGTCTCCGGAAAAAATCTTTCCATTTACGGGCACGATGATCCCAATATTCATGCCACCGGCGTGCAGCCCCTGATCTCGATAGATGAATTCCGCTTCGGTCTTGGAGTGATGAGCCTGCTGCGCTCACCAATGCACATTGGAACAGTGTTCATCAAGGGAATGCAGTTGAACATTCCGCCCAAGCGAAGCGGACAGCAGGCCAGCCGCAGCAACTTTCCCAAAAAGCTCAGCATTGTCGTGGATAAGTTTCATGCCGAGACTGCGATGCTGATCATCAACACGGACCAGCCGGACAAGCAGCCTCTCGGTTTCGCTATTAAAAATCTCTGGTTGAAAGATATTGGTCCGGGCCGCCCAGTCGAGTTCACCGCCTCGCTCATCAATCCAAAGCCCGAAGGATTCATTGATTCGACCGGCGAATTCGGTCCCTTAGATATGGATCAGCCGCGCGACACTCCAGTTCGCGGCGAATACCAGTTCAGTCACGCCGACCTCAGCACAGTTCCCGGAATCGCCGGAATACTTTCTTCGACGGGGAAATACGAAGGCAGTCTCGGCCGCATTGTCGTAGATGGAGAAACTGACACCCCGGATTTTCGGCTCAAGACTACTGAAACTCCCGTCCCTCTTAAGACCACATTTCACGCCATCGTTGATGGAACCAATGGCAACACTCACCTCCAGCCGGTGGAAGCGACAATTCTCAACACTCCCTTAACTGCCAGGGGAGAAGTTGTGCGCTCGAACGATCCCAAGGGACATCACATCCAGCTCGACGTGACAATCTCAGGCGGTCACATCGATGATCTGCTCCGGCTCGCTGTGCGAACAAAGCCGCCGGTCATGACTGGAATTGTGGGACTCGCCACGAAACTGGACATTGCGCCCGGTTCAGCCGATATTGCGGATCGTCTTTTTTTGAAAGGTAAGTTCCAGGTGGCTCGCGCTCACTTCTCCAACGAAAAAATTCAAAGCAAAGTCGATTCTTTGAGCATGCGAAGTCAGGGCAAACCGAAGCTCGCGACAGACAATATTCCCGACAACGTCAAATCACGGATGAGCGGTCACTTTGTGTTGAAGAATTCGGTGCTTACAGCTCCCGACCTCGTTTTCCAGATGCCCGGCACACGCGTCGATCTCGCAGGCAACTATAGTCTGGATGGAAACCAATTCGACTTCCACGGCCACGCTCGCTTCGACGCCAGGCTCTCCCATATGGTCGGCGGTTGGAAATCCTGGTTCCTCAAACCGGTCGATCCGTTTTTTGCAAAGCACGGGGCTGGTACCGAGCTGCCAATCCGAATCACTGGAACGAAGTCCGAACCGCACTTCGGAATCGCATTTGGCGGGAGCGATCAATCCGAGACCAGGGCAGCGAAGTAAGAGGGCGGCTTACATTCCAACTGCATACGCCGCTGTGTTGTAAGATCAAAAGCCTGAATGGCTGCAATCATCGAAGCAGTTGACCTGCGCAAGACCTATCACATTGGAAAAATCGAAGTTCCGGCGCTGCGCGGAATCTCGTTCAGCGTGGAACGCGGCGAGTTCGTTAGCATCGTAGGGCCCTCTGGCAGCGGGAAATCTACGCTGTTCTATTGCCTGGGCGGACTCACGCGGGCTGACTCCGGCAGTGTCACTATCGACGGCGTTGATTTCACGAAACTGTCCGATGCCGCCCGCACCAAAATGCGGAAGTCGAAAATCGGTTTCGTGTTTCAGAAATTCAATCTGCTCCCAACCCTCGATGCGCGTTCGAATATCGATGTAGCCATTGATATCGCTGGCGGGAATGGCAGCCGCGACGAAGCGTATTTCAACAAGATCACTGACCTGCTAGGCATCAGCAAGCGCCTGCATCATCGCCCGTCCGAACTTTCCGGAGGCGAGCAGCAACGGGTAGCCCTGGCTCGCGCGCTCATCAATCGTCCGGCGATCGTGCTCGCCGACGAACCAACCGGGAATCTCGATACGAAAAATTCCGACATCGTGCTCGGCATGCTGCGCCATTCGAACCAGGAACTCAAGCAAACCGTCCTGATGATCACCCATAATCCCCAGGCCGCCGCTTACGGCGACAAGATCATCCACATGCGCGATGGCGAAATCGTCACACCTGAACAAGACCCGCAGTGGGCCACGGGGCACTGAGGAAATTGAATCATTGAATCATCGGGGGATTGAATCATTGACCTTTCATGACAGTTTACATGCGATCGGTTTCAATGATCCGATGATCCAATGACTCAATCGTGGTGCATCAACCGCCTGCGCTATAATCATGTGACTGGGCGGGAGTAACTTGAGGCGCCTGGCGGGCGTCTGAGCCCGCCGCCGAAATCCCGAGCGCAGTCGAGGGATCTCGATCCAGTTTGGTGCTGAGCGGGAGTAACTCAGCGGTAGAGTGCGACCTTGCCAAGGTCGAAGTCGCGGGTTCAAATCCCGTCTCCCGCTCCAGAAATCTTTGTGAGGGCCCTTAGGGGATACTCTATGACCCCTTGGCGCTTCAGCTTCATTGTCGTATCAGTCGCGACCCTCGTAGCACCAGCAAACTCTCGACATACCGGCCCTTTCAGCGGTTGTGCCGTTTCGCCACATGTGGTCGGGTTTCCCGCCGGAGGTCCTGTAGGTAACAATGATTGGTATGCAAACAAAGACCGTACGATCTGGGCCACGTTCTGGGGTTGGGATTTCGTACGTGGACCGGACAAACCAGATCCGGATCCGTGTCCTTCGCCCGAGGTAGTTTGCTACATACCCGGCCAGAAAGTATTGTGGTACAAACCCTCCGATCATCTGCTCAATGTAACGGGGCGTCGAATAGACGGTCCGGCTCCTCCGCTGGTCTACGACATTTCGCGTGATCCTCGTCCGCGAGGCCCTATCCAACCCTCCCGCGTGTATTTTCCCTCCGCTGGTTGTTGGGAGGTGCATGCGAAAGCCGGGAGTTCGGAATTGCGATTCGTTGTCCTAGTCAGGGACCCTCCACCTGCATCGCGGCAGTAGACATTTTCCCTCTCGGACGCTAACTTAATATTCGGTAAGGCGCGGTACCCAAGTGGTAAGGGAGAGGT
>DAIPJJ010000034.1:0-28139 GCA_036770325.1 Terriglobales bacterium | reverse complement strand
TGCCCACCCCCACAGCCGGACGTGTACGAGTGGCGTGGAGTGCGGCGATCGCATCTTGTTTGGCTTGTACTCGTATATGCGAGTAGGCTCATCATCTGCTTGCTACGTGCCCGGCAAGAGCACGGATCTCCGGTGGCTATAGCGCATCAGGTTCGCGCCTGCGCGCCGTCCACTCCGACTCAATTTCAACTGGCTGTGATTGTGGTGCGAAATATGAGTCAGCAGACACCAGCCCGAAGAGCCTGCCCTGAGCGGAGTCGAAGGGGCAGAATATTGCTAGCCCAGCGCGTAAGTCTGGCTTACACGCACTCCCGAATCTCGGCCTCGGTCAATGTGTGGTCTGACGCCTTCGCACGGCGATAAATTCGCTCCACTACTTCGTCCGAGGCTTGGATTCCGTGCCGCTCAAGCCAGAACAGCACATTCGATTTCCCGCTCATCGGGCCGATGTCGATGATCTGCTCCATACCGAACAAATGCGAGGGCACGCCGGAATAAACCGCATTGGCGAGCTCACGGTCATTCTTCTTGTACGCCTTGATTACCGCAGCCGCGTGGACACCGGTTGCCGTGCGAAACGCGTCTTCTCCGACCACGGGATAGTTCGGCGGGACAGGAACCCCAGTCGCCTTAGAAACCGCGTCGCAATAGTCTTTCAGACGAGTCAGATCCTGCTTGTCCCAAGGAGGAATTCCCATCAGCTTGAGATTCACCAGCATCTGATCCATCTGGGTGTTGCCAACGCGCTCGCCGGTCCCGAGAGCGCAAGCATGGACACAATCTGCCCCGGCTGCGAGAGCCGCGATGGAATTGGCGACCGCGAAGCCGCGATCGCAGTGCCCGTGCCAATCCACCCGAATCTTTTCTCCACTCGGTTTCACAACTTGTTCAATGACAAATTTGACGAGGGCATAGGCGCCCATCGGAGTCGAATGTCCGGCTGTATCGCACACCACGACCGCTCGCGCGCCACAATTGATTGCTGTCGAGTACAACCGCTTCACCATTTCCGGATCGCAGCGGCTCGTGTCCTCTGTGACATACATCACTTGCAGCCCAAGCGACACCGCGTACTTGACCGCCTTCTCGCTGGTCTCAAGCAGAAAGTCTTCCGTCCACCCTTCGGTGTAACGCCGAATCGGACTTGATCCGATAAAAGTCGCCGCCGCAATATTCAATCCGGTGCGCTGAGTAATCTCTGCGATCGGACGAATGTCATTCTCGTGCGTGCGTGCCGCGCAGTTGGCCTGAATTTTCATCCTGCTATTGAGGATTTCGCGCGCTAAAGCCTCGACATGCTCTACCGCTCGCGAGCCGGCACCTGGTAGTCCAAGGTCAAGCGAGTTGATACCCAACTCTTCCATCACATGCAGGATTTGAATTTTCTCCTTGATTGAAGGATCGCGAACCGAAGGAGATTGCAGGCCGTCGCGCAGAGTCTCGTCGTTCAATAGAACCGGTCTGTTCGGTAACAGATCCAGCGGCAAGGCGCGGTTCCAGTCGTAGATGAGTTCGGAAGGGTTCATTTCGGAGTGCCGTTCCTCGCAAAACAACAATCACAGGGCCGGCGGAATGGCAAACAAACGCCTTATTGTACGCGATAAGAATCGTCGTACTTCATTTCCTTTGCTATGCTCAACCATCGAATATGCGTTTGTTCGTCGCACTGGACATCGATGGCGAAATTCGTGATCGCATTGCGGGTTTTGTCTCGCAAGTACAAGAGCTTGCTCCGGCAGTCCGTTGGGTAAGTCCCGAGTCGTTACACATCACTTTGAAATTTATCGGCGAACAGTCCGATGCGATGTTGGAGCAAATTGAAGCATCGTTGGCATCGATTCAATGCGGACCTTTTCGGCTTGGACTCGGAGGCGCCGGCTTTTTTCCGACGGCTCGCGCCGCTCGAGTTTTCTGGATAGGAATCAAGGCCGAAGAAGGACTTGCCACACTGGCTGAGACAGTGGAGAAATCACTGGCGCAGATCGGGATAGCAAAAGAAAATCGGGAATTCAGCCCGCACTTGACGCTGGCGCGAACGCGCGCGGGTTCTGGCGCTCCTGCGTGGCGAAAGGGAGACAGGCCAAACCGCCAATTCTCTGAACTCCAGAAGTTTCTCGAAGCTAGCCCTGCTCCGGAATTTGGTACGATGGCCGCCCGCGAATTCTTCCTGTACCGGAGCCAGCTTTCACCGAAAGGCGCGCAATACACGAAAATGGCACGATTTGAGTTGAAGTCTCGATCAACTATATGAATCCAGCGGTTGTCAGCGCCGTTGTTGGATATTTCCTGGGCTCGATTCCTTTCGGGTATATGCTCGTCCGGATATTCCGTGGGACCGACGTGCGTGCCACCGGAAGCGGGAATATTGGCGCGACAAATGTAGCCCGCACTTCTCCCATGCTGGGTGCAACAACCTTACTCCTCGATCTGCTAAAAGGGGCTGCTGCTGTTTGGGTCGCAACATCTGCTGTCTCAAACAACCGGCTTGTAGGCTTCATCGCCGCTCTTTCTGCGATCTGTGGGCACCTGTTTCCAATCTGGCTGCGCTTCCGCGGAGGCAAAGGGGTCGCAACCGGGCTCGGTGCATTTCTCCTTCTCACTCCGCGGGCCATCCTGATTGCGACAGCAATCTTTGTGGTAGTTGTTCTGTTATCCCACTTCGTGTCGCTGTCTTCGATTGTTGCCGCAGCATCTCTGCCCTTTTCGGCAACAGTGTTCGGGGAAGCGCGCGGCCCTGGCCAGATCGGCCTGCTTTCGCTTGCTTCTGCGCTCATCATTTGGAGACACCATAACAATATCGGCCGCTTGATCTCCGGCACCGAACCGAGATTTCAGATGAGGCGAAAATGAGCCGTGTTGCGGTGATCGGCGCCGGTGCGTGGGGGACCGCGCTTGCAATCGTATTGGGGAGAAAAGACCGGCAAGAAGTCCAGCTTTGGGCCTACGAACACGATGTCCGCGAGGCGATCCGCTCGACGCGAACAAACACAATCTTCCTTCCCGAACAGAAGATTCCGGCGTCCGTTCAAGTCACCGGTGATCTGCGTGAGGCACTGACCGGTGCAGAGATCGTCGTGAGCGCGATGCCTTCGCAGCATTGCCGCAGCCTCTTCCAGCAGATGGCAGAGCATCTTCGCCCCGAAATGCTGATTGTGAGCGCGACAAAGGGTCTTGAGGAGAATACTCTCCTGCGAATGACGGAAATCATCCGCGAGGTCACGGGAAGGAAGCATCAGGAACATCGCATAGGTGCGCTCAGTGGTCCAACGTTTGCTGCAGAGGTAGCGCGAGGTGATCCGACTGCCATAACGATTGCTTCGACTGACTCAGACCTTTGTTCAACCGTACAAACCGAATTCAGCGATCCAGCGTTCCGCGTGTATGCAAATGAGGATGTAATCGGCGTTGAACTCGGCGGCGCGCTCAAAAATATCATTGCCATCGCGGCCGGCGTTTGTCATGGGCTAGGCCTGGGGCACAACTCAATTGCAGCGCTGATTACACGCGGATTGGCGGAGATTTCGCGCCTTGTAGTTGCATGCGGTGGCCGGGCCGAGACTATGTCAGGGCTAGCCGGTCTGGGCGATTTGGTCCTCACCTGTACGGGAGCGCTGTCACGAAATCGAACTGTCGGTGTCGAACTCGGAAAGGGATGCAAGTTGCCAGAGATTCTGGCCGGAATGCATGGAATGGTCGCAGAGGGAGTCTTCACCACCAATGCAGCCCTGCAACTCGCCAAACGGAACGGGGTTGAGATGCCTATCACCGAGCAGATGCATGCCGTCCTGAATGAAGGAAAATCACCACACCAGGCAATCCAAACCTTGATGACTCGCACTTCGAAGCGTGAAGTCTAGCTTCGGGCGAATGCCAAAGTAACCATCAGTAATCAATCTGTGCCACAACTTCCAAAATGTGCTCACTCTTCTCAGTACTTTAGTAACGGCGCAAGCCACGCGGAATTCTCCTGCGCTTTGGTTTCCACAAGTAAAATTTTAAGCAGGACAGCACTGCGATCCCCACGCGGTCCTTCGAAGACCCTTGGTCACAAAACTGATTCCAAAACGTATTCCGATTCTTTACGTAATTCTCAGCGTGCTGGTACTGATCAGCGTCGTGCCTATGTATTTCTACTCGGCACAGGTGCAGGCGACCAATCGCGATGCGCTGATTACGAATGAACGATTTCTGCAGAACACGGTCACGCGCTCTATTGCGGATGATATTTCGCAGCATCAGGAGGCCTTCCGGCTAATGCAGGCCAACCTGGCCTCTGCGTTGCAAGTTGCCAGCGGTGGCGATTTGACGGGAGAACATGTCGAGGCCCCCGAATTGCGAGCGCTGCTTGAAAACTTCGTGTCTTCTTCCGAAGATCTCGACTACGCAACACTGCTGAACTCAGAAGGAAAAGGCATATCCGCGGGAAGAATTGAGCCCGATGCATTCCTGCGCCGTGAACTCGAACAAGCCTACGCTGCGGCACGAGACTCCCGCGTTTATAACGGGCAGCCGCTTGTCGTAGGTAGTGGCAAATCATCGCGGACCGTGATGCTGATCTCGACTCCCGTCATGTACCAGGACCGCTTTCTCGGGATGATTGCGTCCGTCGTTGACCTGGGATTCCTGCTGCGCCGTTTGACAGAAATCGACCGCGCCGGCCTCACCTCGTACGTCGTCGACAGCCAGGGCCGCCTGGTTGCCGGAACAAACATGGATTATGCGACCGGACAGGACATGGCGAACCTCGAAATCGTCCGGAATTTCGTTGAACAGGGCGGAAAGGCGCAGATGGTGGCCGCCACACGTGAATTCACCGCCACCTCAGGGAAGACCAAGACGATCATGCTCGGCACCTACAGCCCGGTTACGAATTTGAATTGGGCTGTGATCGCGCAGAAGCCGGCAGCGGAGGCCTACAGCAGCGTCTATGAAATGCAGCGCTCAGCGCGCATTCTGGCGATATGCGTGATTGGCCTTAGCATCCTCATCGGACTTATTGCTGCGCGCCGCATCACGAACCCGCTTGAGGTCCTCACGGAATCCAGCCATGCAATTGCGCGTGGCGATTTTTCTCAGCGCGTCGAGTTGAAAAGCAGAACGGAAATCGGCGAGCTCGCTTCAACCTTCAACTTCATGTCGCAGGAACTGGAACACTTCGTTCTCGACTTGAAACGAGCGGCCGCTGAAAACCGAGAGTTGTTCATGAACTCGATTCAAATGCTTGCCGGCGCAGTCGACGAAAAGGACCCGTATACGCGCGGCCACTCTGACCGCGTAACGAAGTATTCGATGTTGATTGCCAGGCAAATGGGATTGTCCGACGAGTTCATCGAAACCCTGAGAGTTTCGGCCCAGCTTCACGACGTGGGCAAAATCGGGATTGAAGACCGCATCTTGAAGAAACCCGGAACGTTGACCTCCGAGGAATTCGACATCATGAAGACCCACACGACGAAAGGCGCCAATATACTTCGTCCGGTCGCGCAACTGAAAGAAATGATCCCGGGTATCGAGTTACATCATGAGTCGCTTGATGGCCGCGGTTATCCACATGGGCTGAAGGGGGACCAGATTCCGCTGCTGCCCAGAATTATTGCGGTCGCCGATACATTTGACGCGCTCACCACAAATCGTCCTTATCAGCAGGCCCATGACACGCAAGCGGCGCTGCGGATTATTCATTCGCTCTCGGGTAAGCGGCTTGATCCAACAGCCGTCGCCGCACTTGATGCCGTCTTTCAACGCGGGGAAATTCAAGTTTCGCATTCCACCGGCATGGTCTTAACTGCCGCTGCCGGTGCTGGCTCGATCGGCACATCCGAACATTCAGCAAGCGCTTTCGGAATGGACCGCGCTTAGTTCCCGTCGAGAATCTGCCCTTGGTCCGCAACCCCGGACCTGCAATCCCCGCCCACCGCTATAATTGACCAAACACGAAGAATTTCATGATTCAAACACTGTTTGGCAGCACGGAGAAGAAATCCGGCCTTTTCGAGCGCATGAAAGAGGCCGTCGCGCGCACGCGCGAGAACCTCAGCGAGCGCATTGACGAGGTTGTCGCTTTCAGCAAGGAAATTGACCGGAACACGCTCGATGATCTTGAGGGAACGCTGCTTGGAGCCGATCTCGGCTCTGCTACAACGCAGCAAGTTCTTCAAAAATTACGAGAGCGCGCCGACCGTAAGCAAATAAAAAATGGAGAAGAACTCAAGCGCCTGCTGAAAGAGGAATTGCTAGCGATCTTAAACGCTGCAAACACTCCTCCGGTGGAACGGCCGGCTGGAGTTGCGGAAGTCATTCTGATTGTGGGCGTGAACGGGACGGGCAAGACCACCACAATCGGCAAACTCGCGCAAACCATGCGATCGGATGGCAAGAGCGTGTTGCTGTGCGCGGCCGACACGTTTCGCGCCGCGGCAATTGAGCAACTGGAAGTCTGGGGGCAACGCACCGGAACCGAGGTCATTCGCACACGCGCTGGCGGAGATCCGGCCGCCGTTCTATATGACGCACTTGAAGCAGCGAACGCACGACACGTCGATTGCGTGATCGTGGATACGGCAGGCCGACTGCATACCAAGACAAACTTGATGGCGGAGCTCGAAAAAATGCGCCGCACCGCGCAACGCCTTATTCCAGGAGCGCCACATGAGGTGCTGCTCGTGATCGATGCGACCACGGGGCAGAATGGCCTCCAGCAGGCGCGGCAGTTTACCGATGCAGCGGCTGTCACCGGCGTGGTCTTGACGAAACTAGATGGCACCGCGAAGGGCGGCGTTGTGGTCGCGATCGCGCGTGAGTTGGGCTTGCCGGTACGCTATGTCGGGGTCGGCGAAAAGGCTGGTGATCTCTTGCCATTCGATCCGCAAGAGTTCGTGGATTCTCTGTTCTCCTGAGGCACTCCCCCCGACGAATGACGGCTCCGAGCAAATCACAAGAAGATGACCAGAAGTTCTTGCGCCGGGCGCTGGACCTCGCGCAAAGGAGTTTCGGCCTTGCGTCGCCGAATCCGAACGTGGGAGCGGTTCTGGTCGATGATCGAAACCAAGTCGTCGGCGAAGGATTTCACACATACGACGGCCTGAAGCATGCCGAAGTCCTGGCCGTCGAGCACGCCGGAGTGAAGGCGCGCGGAACAACCCTGTACATCAACCTCGAGCCCTGTTGTCACCACGGCAGGACCGGACCATGTACTGAGGCGCTCATAGCGGTCGGGATCAAGCGTGTAGTCGCATGCATGGCCGATCCAAACCCGGCCGTCAGCGGCCGAGGATTTGCGCAGTTGCGTCAGGCGGGCATCCAGGTAGACTCTGGCCTGCTCGAAGAGGAAGCGCACTCGCTGAATGATGCCTTCGCAAAGTTCATTCGATATCGTCTGCCTCTGGTCACACTGAAAGCCGCGATGACCCTGGACGGTAAGATTGCGCCGCCCCCAGACGATGTGCCGGCCGCCGCTCTTCCCAACGCGGGCGGGCCAACCGGGGGATGGATCACGAGTGAGGAAGCGCGGGCACACGTGCAACAGTTACGTCATCAGCATGACGCGATTCTGGTCGGCGTGGGCACGATCATCGCCGATAATCCCTTGTTGACCGATCGCAGCGGATTGCCGCGGCGGCGGCAACTTTTGCGCGTCATTGTCGATTCCCATCTCCGGCTACCCCTCGACTCTCGGGTGGCGCAGACTGCAGAAGACGATGTATTAGTTTTCTGTTCATTGGCGGAGGAACGGAAAAAGCAGCAATTGCTGGAGCATGGAATTCAAGTCGAGCAAGTGGCTTCGGCCGGAAGCGACGGCAGGCCGGATTTGAATGCCATCTGCCGCTGCCTCGCCGATCGGGAGATCACGAGCGTTATGATCGAAGGCGGCGCGATGGTCAACTGGACCGCGCTGGCTTCACGCGCGGCCGACAAAGTCTTCTTTTACTATTCTCCAAGAATTCTTGCCGGAACCGGTTCCGTCCCCTTTGCGGCTGGACCAGGTTTCCGCAAAATGAAGGAAGCGGCGCACCTGAAATCATTCCGGCTGCATCGGTTTGGGGAGGATTTCGCTGTGGAGGGATATCTGAGAGACCCGTATCTGGATTGAAAGTTTCAAGGTTTCTGCTCTTATGTTTACTGGGATTATTGAAGAAATCGGGCGTGTTGCCGCGATCAAAGTCAAAAGCCAGCAGCGGCGACTGACGATCACTGCGTCGAAGCTCGTCCGCGAAATGAAAAAAGGTGACAGCATCGCGGTCAGCGGTGTATGCCTGACCGCGGTTGAGATCTCCCGAAATTCTTTTGCCGCGGATCTCGCGCAGGAAACCTGGTTGCGCACTTCTTTCTCCCGGTTCAAGCCAGGAGCGCTCGTAAACCTTGAACTTCCGATGCGGGCGAATGGCCGCTTTGACGGACATATTGTCCAAGGGCACGTGGATGGTATTGGAACGGTGATGTCGTTTGATCCGGTGACAGGCGGAAACGACTATGTTCTCAAACTGAACATACCGTCGGAACTCACGCGCTACGTCGTGCCGAAAGGATCGCTGAGCATCGAAGGGATAAGCCTGACCGTGGCAGCCGTTGAGGGAACAGAGGTGCGCGTCGCTATCATTCCGCATACGGCAGAAGTGACCAACCTGAGTTCGCTTCGGCCGGGCGATGCAGTCAATCTCGAAGTCGATGTGATCGCAAAGTACGTGGAAAAGATGGCTGCACCCGGTAAAGCTCCGAGTTCAATTTCTGTTTCTTCACTCGTCAAAGCAGGATTTTGATCTTTTCGCGTCTACAACTGACCTAAATAGTCCGGGTATTTCGACTGCAAAGAATTTATCAACAGCTCAAATTGAGGAAGGCTGCGCAGACTAGCGAGACAGTGATCTTTCAGAAAAAATGGCCAGCAAGCAAAGCCGGTACTGACGCTTCGTTCCAGCCATTCAAAAGCCGTCTCCGGTCTTCCGGTCAACGCCAGAGTGCACGCAATGTGATAGTAGGTGTGGTGCGCATGTCCGAAGGATTTTGGATTTGAGCAGGCGCGCATGACGCAGTCGATCGCGGCTTCTGCGTTTCCAACTAAAGCGTGCAGCAGCCCGTGCAAACTGATGAAGAGCGGTTCATTCGGTACAATCTGCAGGCATTCGGCAATCAGGCGATTGGCTTCGTCAAAGTCTCCTGTCATCATCGCCGGGAACGGCGCCCACATGAGCGCGTACCTGTTGTCGGGGCTTTCCGCGCGCCAGATTTCGATTTGTTGCCGCGCCCGGTCATAGTCCTGAGACCATGCATAAACCTGAACGACGCTTGGATTCACGGCCTGCTTAGGTTGAAACGGCCGTCCCATTTCAAACATCGCCCGCGCATGGTCAAGCAGTCCTATATGGGCAAGGATCGTACCCAACCGGTTGTAGGCATGGGGCAGGTTGCGTTGCAATGACAGAGCGCGTTTCAGATCGGCAATCGCCTCAATATGCTGGAAGTTTTTCGAATGTCCCCACACGAGAAAAGCCCTGGCGACGTATCCTTCGGCAAGATTCGGGTCCAGTTCCAATGCTCGACGGCAGTGGAACTCGGCCTTTTCCAGCAACTCGCTCGCTGGATCGTACTCGAAGTGCCGCGTCGCGCAGGCAAATGAGAGGGTCGCATGGGCGAGCGCGAAGTTAGGATCGCGCGTGACGGCATTCATCAGGTGATGACTGGCTTTGTCCATCATTAAAGCTTCGCCTGATGCCGTGATGCGATAGCCGCGCATGAACTCCGAGTAGGCCATCGGGTCCCTGCTGTAACGCTCGTGCTTCTGGATCGCTGCCGGAGCCGAATGGCGGTTCAGCACTGCACTGATCTGTTTCGTGAGATCGTCTGCCATCGCCAACATGCGGTCTATTTCGAGATCATATTTTTTCCTGAAACAGAGCGTGTGCAGGTAGTTGTCGAACATGTCGATCGAGAGCCGCCACTGCCTTTTCGACAATTGAACACTGCCATGCACAATAAACCTGGCGCCAAGTCGTGAGCCGATTTCCGGAGCCGTCCAGCCTACGGGTATGTTCAGCACTGCGGAAATGGGCAATACGTCCACCCCCGGCACATTTCCCAGGCGCGTGACAAGCGCGTCTGCAAAACCCAGACACAAGCCCTGGTCATCTGTGGTTTTGCCCAGCAGCACCAGTGGCACTACTGCAACAGACGAAGGTTTACTCAAGCCACGCGGTTCTTTTCGTCGCTCAACGTGCATAACGCTTCGCGAAACGCCGGAAGCGGGATATTGCGCCGCGATCACCTGCGCGGGACCGACGAACCGGTAGCCTTTGCCGATGACAGTTTCGAGAAAGCGCGGCTTATCGGCATCGTCGCGAAGGGCGGTACGGAGCTTTCGCACAACGTTGTTGACGTTCTTCTCGGTATCAAGAAAAGGACTGGACCGCCAAAGTCGCCTGATAATCTCTTCGCGCGGTACGAGTTGGGCGCGCCGCTCGAGCAGCAGGATCAGCAGCTCCATGGGCTTCTTCTCGAGCTTTATGCGACGGCCAAAGCGGCGAAGCTCGTAGCGTCCCAGGTCAACTTCAATCTCGGCGGCGGTTTGAGTCGAAGCCTGCATAAGAACTTTCGCGCAGCATTATGCAATAAAAATCAACGGCTTGGCCCGATATACGAAAAACATTCCAAAGAGATGCTGGCTGCATTGCAAGAGTCGCAAAATCACAGCATGATGCCATCATTCACCCAACAAATCGACTCTTTTTTTGGAGGAGTATATGGCTATTGACGCAAACAAGATGGACCAGTTTTTAGGGAAATTCGTGAGCGACCTTGGGGCTACGGCTCACGCCGGCATGGTTGTGATCGGAGAGAAGCTTGGCTTGTACAAGGCGCTCGCGGCCGGGCCACTAACCTCGAAGGAACTCGCCGCGATAACCCGCACCGATGAGCGCTACGTGCGCGAGTGGCTGGCTTCTCAGGCAGCAGGCGGTTATATCACCTACAACGCCGAGACAGGTAAGTTCGGCATGACTGAAGAACAGGCATTCGCGCTGGCTAATGAAGACGGGCCGGCATACTTGCCCGGAGCGTTCGAACTTGCTCTGGGGTCGTTGGCCGCTGTTCCGCGCATTGCCGAATCTTTTCGTTCGGGCGCAGGCATGGGCTGGGGCGAGCACGACGACCGCGTGTTTCACGGATGCGAGAAGTTCTTTCGGCCGGGCTACGTTGCCAATCTGCTGAGTTCCTGGATTCCGGCCCTGGACGGTGTGCAGGACAAGCTGACACGCGGCGCAAAGGTTGCCGATGTCGGTTGCGGGAAAGGCGCTTCGACCATCCTCATGGCGAAAGCATTCCCCAAATCTCAGTTTGTCGGGTTTGACTATCACGACGACTCCATCACTGCTGCCCGTGACTCGGCGAAACGTCAAGGTGTGGCAGATCGAGTAAAGTTTGAGGTCGCGAAAGCCAAGGAATTTCCTGGCAAAGGTTATGACTTTGTCGCCGTCTTCGATTGCTTACACGACATGGGCGATCCGGTAGGCGCCGCAGCGCACGTGCGCGCAGCTTTGGCGGACAACGGTTCGTGGATGATCGTTGAACCGTTCGCGCATGACAATCTCGCCGACAATCTCAATCCTATTGGCCGCGTTTACTATTCGTTCTCGACTCTGCTGTGCACGCCCTGCTCCCGCTCGCAGGAAGTGGGTTTGTGCCTCGGAGCGCAAGCCGGGGAAAAGCGGATGCAGGAAGTCGTGAGTAAAGGCGGCTTCAGTCGTTTCCGCCGTGCGACCGAAACTCCGTTCAACATCGTGTATGAAGCAAGGCCGTAGTTCGCCACGCTTCGGTGAAGTCCGGTCGCGAGGTATGGGTCAGTTCTAAACTGACCCACTGCTCCCCACCTTTGGACCTGCGAAGCAGTCTCTCGTCCAGGTTTTCCAACTACTACTAGGCTCGCGACGAGTGAAACGGTATTCTCCTGTCGGGAGGTCCTGGTATGCGAACGCCAGTGTTGCTCTGGGTTAGGCGCGTAGCGGCGGTTTTGATATTCCTGCTGGCAATTGGTATCGCCATTGCCGCAGGTTTGCTGGTCCCCTATTTCCTGGCAGCACGAACCGAAAGTATTCTGGCGCTCACGATCAGCGCAGTCGCTTCATTTGCCCTGTTCGCTTGGGCGGGCACGAAGTTTGCACTCTCCTGCTGGGGAACTCCCAGGTGGAAATTGCCGGCGATGATGAGTGGGTTACTCACGGTCATTTTCCTTGGCTGGCTTTATATCAGCATATTGCGGCCCACGGGATCTCATTTCGCGAGCGCTGTTCCGTACGCAAACACCAAGTACTGGCAACTGCCGACCGGATCGATGATCGCATACAGCGAGTTCGATCCGCCGCGAGGAGTTGCGGTAAGGCCCGAAGCCATCGTCTATCTACATGGTGGGCCCGGGGTAAGGCAGGGGCCCTTCGATCAAGATATCTATGGCAGCTTCGCAGCCAATGGATTCCGAGTTTTTCTTTATGACCAGGCGGGCAGTGGACTCTCCGGTTTTCTGCCGCATGTGCGAGATTACACGGTCGCCCGTTCGGTCGTCGATCTCGAAGCGATAAGGCAGAAGATCGGAGTCGAAAAAATGATTCTGATCGGGCATTCCTGGGGTTCAACTTTGGCCGCAAGTTACATGGCGAAATTTCCAACCCATGTCGCCAAAGCAGTATTTCATGCGCCAAGTCGGATTTGGCGATTAGAGAGTGGTGAAAGTTACGATTTTTCGCGTACTGATGCAGGTCCGCAGGTGCTTCCTAACCTCCGCCTTCTGGCAGCGCTGTATTTGCGAGATCGTAATCCGGACGCAGCCGAGAAGTTGGTGTCACAGCAGGAGTCGGAGATATTGGTGGTTCCGTCGTTTCGGCAAACACTAGGCACGGTCGTGTGCAAGGGCGATTTCAATGAGCTGCCGAGCGATTTGATCAGCGTTCTCGACGGGCACGAAAACCCGGGAGTCAATCCGTATGTCCTGCAAGAACTTGTTCCTGACACCGAGCATGCGGAGAACGATCCGCACACGGTCCTTCGCGAAAACCACACTCCGGCGATTTTGCTGTATCCGGAATGCAACTATTTAGCCTGGAGCGGCGCACTTGACTATCGGAGAACACTGCCTAATCTAAAAATCTATTACATACCGAAGGCTGGTCACTACATTCAATTCGGACAACCAGAGATGCTTAAGCGCGTAATTCTGGCTTTTTTCCTCGATCAGCCGGACCTGCTTCCCCCGTACACCAGCGACGCTGATCCAAGAAGTAATCAGCGATAGCGCTACACGGGAACGCCTTCTGGAATCTGGGAATACCAGGCTTAATTGTTTCTAAGCTCCCAAATCCAGCGCATCTAATTCCAGAAACTCCTGCACGATCGGTTGCTCGCACTTCTCCATGTCATCGTATGTGCCAAAGAACAAGACTCTGCTTTCGTGCAGGAAAACTACGCGATCGGCGAGCTTTTTTGCCAAACGCATATCATGCGTGACGACAACGCTGGTGAGATGAAGCTGGCCTTTTAACCGCTTCATCAGATCACCCAGTAACTGCCCCATGAGCGGATCGACCATCGTGGTCGGCTCGTCATAAAGAATGCACTCGGGTTGCGATGCCAGCGCACGTGCAATCGCCACAGATCGTTTCATTCCTGTTGAAAGCTCGGCCGGCAACTGCTCGGCCATCTCTTTGACACCCACCATTTCGAGCAGGCCTGAAACAATTTGCAGAATCTGATCTTCTCCAAGGTCGCGACGTTCGCGCAAAGGAAACGCCACATTTTCGCCGACCGTTAGCGAATCGAAGAGCGCCCCGTTCTGAAAGACCATTGTGACTTTCTTACGGATGCCCTCGAGTTCCTTCTCGGAGTAGTCCGTAATGTCTTCATGTGCAACTACGATCCGGCCGGAATCCGGCTTCAAAAAGCCGAGAATGTGTTGTAAGGCAACCGACTTTCCTACCCCGCTTCGCCCCAGAATGCACACGGTTTCGCCGTCACGTACATCGAAGCTGACATCGTCCAGCACGTGCTTCTCGCCGAACGCCTTTGAAACGTGGCTGAACTCAATGTATGAACTGGACTGGACTGAGTCGCCATTTTTGTCTGCGTCTTGTCCCAGAATAGAAGTCGGTGTGTTCATGCAAGTGCGATAGATTGCGCTTCGCAGCGTTCAGCCCATCATATACGGAGAATGAGGACATCCGACGTTCAGGCGTGTCATGTAAGGTCGGTTTGCGCTCGTTCCCATTCTTCCGGAGTGTTCACATTGCGCAGCAGTGAGGAGGTGAAGCCATTGGCACTCAGTTCCTCCTCAGTAATCACTCGCAGTGTCACGTGGCCAAAGAGTGCATCAATCTTGTTTCTTCCTTCTGTAAGCGCTTGTTCGGCGACGCTGAGAAATGACTTTCGATAACAGGCGCAGAGCGGATGAAAATATCCTGAGGTTGACGCGACAGTTACTGTCGCGCCTGAAGATTGTGCTTGCTGCAAGAGAAATTCCAGGAATCCCACCCTGAGGAACGGCAGATCGACAGCCAGTATTAAATTCAGATCAGCACTCGACTGCGAAAGCGCAGCATGAATTCCACCCAGTGGACCGCGATCGGGAAAAACATCAGTAATCACTCGGCCGAAGCCGGCAAGCTTCTGAGGATCCCCGACAATCGCGACATCGCGGCTCATCTTGCTTGCGAGTTCGACGGCCCGCGCGATCAGCGACTTGCCGCCGAGCTCAAGCAGCGCTTTGTCAGAGCCCATTCGTGAGCTCTTGCCTCCGCTGAGAACGAACGCAGCGATCCCGTTCATTGCAGCCGATGATAGCGCGTTGAGGAGGCTTCGTCTTACACAAGACAAATCCCGGGTGTGTTCTTACACGAAAGTAACCTACCCGATTTGGCCGATTCGTTGGATTATGAATCTGCCTACGCTTGCCAGGTTAGGCCAAATCTTATGCCCCAGAAGTTGTTGGATGTTCTTCTTTTAGGCCGTTGTTCGCATGAATTCTCCTGGCCTCGGCGCGCCACCGATGGCGAGTACTACCAAGTGTGCCTGTTGTGCGCCGCGGAATTCAAGTATGACTGGGCCACCATGCGCCGCACTGAGCGGCTGAAGAATGCGCCCGAGCCCGCCACGGCCACAAAGCGTCGCCCGCATAGCACCAAGACGTCGTGGGTGCCGCGCGCACGCCGAATCAAAATGGAAGAACCGGTCCGGTATCGCGTAAAGAATCTCGGGACGTGGAACGAGGGCACGATCGAGAACCTTAGCCAATCCGGCGTTCTGATAACTGGTCAGCAGCGCTTCCCGGAGAACACGCTGGTGGAAATGGTCTTCGAGATGCCGGAAACAATTTCCGGCCAGAAGAACAGCAAAGTGCTTTGCCAGGGGCGCATTACCCGCATGAAGAGCGCCCGGGAAAAGGAGACCGACCTGCAGTTTGCGGCCTCGATCCTCGATTACAAGTTCATCCACTAACCCTACGTAGTTGCGGCACAGGGATTGTAAAATGTCTCCCAGGGCCAATGGCCGGGAGGACCAATGTATCCAGAGCTGATGATAGCTCCCATTCGCGAGGAGCTCACGCGTATGGGGGTGGAAGAACTCAGGACCGCTGCAGATGTGGACCGGGAGCTCGCAAAACAGGAAGGCACAACACTAGTAGTTGTGAATTCGATTTGTGGTTGTGCTGCCGGACGCATGCGTCCGGCGCTTCGCGCAGCGTTGGAACATTCTGCAAGACCGGACCGCCTGTTCAGCGTATTTGCCGGGCAGGATGTTGAAGCCACGGAACGCGCCCGCTCATACATTGCCGGATATCCGCCATCCTCTCCCTCACTCGCACTGTTTCGTGACGGCAAGCTCGCTCACATGATGCAACGAAGCGATATTGAACATCGCGACTCAGCCGATCTCGCTAACGAGCTAAAGCGTGCCTTCGACCAGCACTGCGCCGAAGCTGCGAAGCAATAGCCATCCACGAGGCTGGAGAGGGTATCGACCGCGTTACCTCCGTACGCTGCAACATTCACTTCCGGATAGACGCTGATTGGTTTTGCTATAAGCTCTGTATTATCCGGAACATACTGTGTCGGGAACAGCGGCCATCTCCAGCCTTTCTCAAGCTACAAGACCCTCCATCGCAGGCTGGAAACAGGTTCACTCATATTGCTCCTTAACGGTGGCTGTGCTGCTCTGCCTGTTGCCGTTTTCCGGTCGGGCATTTCATATTGATGATCCCCTGTTCGTTTGGGCGGGGCAGCAGATCGCGAAACATCCTCTAGACCCGTACGGGTTTCAAGTGACCTGGGATAACTACGCCGAGCCCATGTCTGAAATCACCAAGAATCCTCCGCTGGCCTGCTACTACATCGCTGCCATTGGAACCGTCGCGGGGTGGTCGGAACGCGCGTTGCATCTCGGATTTCTCATTCCCGCGTTGGCCATGGTTCTTGGCACCTATAGGCTGGCGCTCAGATTCACAAGATTGCCTATGCTTGCAGCGGCCGCCACACTGCTCACGCCGGGAGTTATGGTTTCTGCCACCAGCGTGATGTGTGACACGATGATGTTGGCTCTCTGGATATGGGCTGCCATTCTGTGGATTGAAGGACTCGATGGAAACAAAATCTCCTACCTCACTGGTTCGGCGGTGTTACTGGGGCTCGCGGCGCTGACAAAATACTTCGCTCTGGCCCTGCTGCCTCTCTTGCTGGTGTATTCGATCTTTCGGAAAAAGAAGCCTGGAGTATGGGCCTTGTTTCTGCTCATCCCTGTCGCACTGCTCGGAACGTACCAACTTGGGACAGCCATGAAGTATGGCCACGCAATGTTCTCGCAGGCATTCCAGTTTTCGCGCGCCGAGCGGGGCGTAAACGGCACGCCTTCGCTGTTCGCGGATGCTTTGGTTGCTTTCAGTTTCACCGGGGGATGCACGCTGTCGGCCCTGCTCCTTGCTCCGTTCACCTGGCGTTGGAAGGTAATGGCGGCCTCACTCGCAACTGCTGGAATTTGCACAGCAATTTTTGCCCATGGATGGATCCGACTTGGCCACTATGACGTACTGTTACGCACCGCTTTCGGAAACGCGCCGTTCGCAACCGGCATTCAGCTTGCGCTGCTCGTCGCCGCAGGATTCCTGGTCATAATTCTAAGTTGCGTTGAGCTTCAAAACTGGCGCGATTCCAATTCCATATTTCTCGGTCTATGGGTCCTGGGAACTTTCATCTTCGCTGGGTTCGTGAATTGGAGCGTGAATGCACGGTCTGTGCTGCCACTCATTCCCGCGGTCGGTATGTTGCTGGCCCGCCGGATCGACGCCAAACTCGAAGTATCGCCAGGTTTGAAAAAGAGACTCGCGTTGTCTCTGGCGCTCTCGGGCGCGATCTCATTGTGGGTAACGAAGGCAGATTCGGATTGGGCCAATTCGGCCCGCACCGCAGCACAGGCCATTCACCAGCAAACTCAAAGTCTGCATATCCCGGTATGGTTCGAGGGGCACTGGGGTTTTCAGTACTACATGCAGCAATACGGCGCACGGCCTATGGACTTCGTAAAATCCAGCACCTCGGCCGGCGACTTGCTCGTGGTGCCACAAAGTAACGCTCTCGCTTACACCATGCCTTCGGCTCAATACGTCGCTTCTGCCGAAGTGCTGCAACTCAAACTGCAGCAGCCGGTCTTCACCATGCACTGGCGTCGTGGCGCCGGCTTCTATTCTTCTTTCTACGGATTCTTGCCTTTCGTTTTCGCCGCGCCCTCGCCTGAACAGTACTACGTCTTGCAACTCGCAAAGCCGTGGGACGCGCGTCTCACGGAAAGGACGAAGAACTGATGCCCTTAGAGACAGCAACCGCAACTACGGAAAAGGCCATTCCGAAGTTGAAACTGCGTGCTCGTTACATAGAGCACCTTCTTCTCGCCCTCGTGCTTCTGGCTGTCTTCTTCGTTCGATTTCACCTGCGAAATATTCCTCTTGAGCGAGATGAAGGCGAGTATGCATACGCCGGGCAACTCATGTTGCAGGGAGTTCCGCCTTACAAGCTCGCGTACAACATGAAGCTTCCGGGCACCTACGCCGCATACGCTGTTATTCTCGCAATTTTTGGCCAGACGACCGCAGGAATTCACATGGGACTTCTGGTGGTGAACCTGGCCACGATTTTTCTGATTTTTCTTCTAGCCCGGAAGTTAGAAGGTCCCGTTGCCGGGGTAGCGGCTGCGGCCAGTTATGGATTGTTATCCGTAAGCCCATCGGTTCTTGGCTTCGCAGGTCATGCCACTCACTTCGTGGTTCTGGCGGCGATAGCTGGAGTGTTGCTGCTCTTAAGAGCACTCGAAGGCCAGAGCAAGAGACTCTTCTTTTTCAGTGGGATTCTTCTTGGCCTGGGGTTCGTCATGAAACAGCCGGGTCTGATCTTTGTGATGTTTGGCGGCCTCTATCTTCTGACCGCAGAATGGCAGCCCAACGTTGAGAAGAGGCGAAAGGCGCTCGCCGTATTCTCAGCCGGCGCCGTTCTTCCTTTCGCGTTCGTTTGCCTTTCGATGTGGATGCTCGGCGTCTTCCCTGTTTTCTGGTTCTGGACCGTATCCTATGCTTCGCAATATGCCAGCAACTACGGGGTCATTGCAGGGGAATACTTCTTCATGCAAACGTTTCCGGTGATTGCGCGGGCATCGCTTGAAATATGGATTGTGGCAGCGCTTGGAATACTCATTGTCATATGGCAACGGAACACGCGATCAAAGGCTTTATTTCTCATCTCATTCCTGATCTTTTCCTTTCTTGCAGTATGCCCGGATTTTGCATTCCGCCCCCACTACTTCATTCTTTTGCTGCCATCGATATCGCTATTTGTGGGGATTGCCGTAAGCGCCGCGACGACGGCCTTAGCTCGATTGCCGAAAACTAAAATTCCGATATACGTGCCCGCCGTAATAATCATTGTTCTCCTGGTAGGATCCTTCTGGCGTCAGCGCGCATTCCTTCTTACGACAGATCCCGTTGCCGCATGCCGATCGGTTTACTACGGAAACCCATTCCCTGAGGCCCTGCCGATTGCGGACTACATACGCCAACATACGCCCGAGAACGCGCAGATCGCCGTGCTCGGTTCAGAACCTGAGATCTACTTCTATGCGCATCGACACTCTGCGACCGGATACATCTACACCTACGGTCTGATGGAGGAACAGAAATACGCGCCACAGATGCAGCGACAGATGATCAGTGAAATCGAAGGCTCGCGCCCTCAAATCCTGGTGTTCGTAAATCTTGCTGTTTCCTGGCTGCCACAGCCGCATTCGGAGCAACTGATCTACGCGTGGTCACGGAATTACATACAGGCACACTACGATCTGGCGGGCGTTGTGAATGTGCCCATGACTGACGGCTTCGCTTGGGGAAATGCGGCAAGGAACTTTCAGCCGCGCCCTTACTCGGCTGTGCTTGTGTTTAACCGGAAGGCTGAATAGAAACCCAGGACGAAATGCTTCTCCCGAATCTCAATCCCATTCTACTTTTCTTTGCGAATAAACTCGCCCGTGGTGGCGTCCACGTCAACAACCAGTTTTGCATCATTCCGGCTGGGTCCGTAAATCACGTGCCAAACTAGTTTGTTCTCAGCCGAGGCCCAATCCAGGAGGTAGGTCACGGGTGTATTGCTGAGCTTGTCGCCCCCATGTTTTTGGGCCACTTCGTACGCTTTGTCGGAATCAATTTTCAGGAAATTTAAATCGAATTCATTCCCTGGTTTGTAGTTGTCCTGCGGTCCTGGATTGACTCCGCGCGAGGGTGCATCGGGTGAGTCGATTCCTGACCACACGTAAGGCTTGGAGCCATGCATGCTTTCAGAACCGAAAGCGGCCCGCCAAACTACCGCTTTACCATCAGCACCGTTGTTCGTTCCAACCACCTGCGATTGAAGCTGGTACGGTTTTACGTCTCCAGCCCAGCCGCGCGCGGAAACGTAGAGCTTCTGAAAGGCACTACGTCCCGTCAGCAACTCCGGCGGCTGCGGCTTCGCCTGCTCCTGCGGTGCGGGCTGGGAATTGCATCCGGCAATGACGGCGATGGACAGAAGCGCGAGCGCAAGCCGTTTCATGGGCGTTCTCTCTTTGCGAACAGAAATTTTGCGACTGGATTGGATGCAAAGCATTCTACTAGACGTGCACACGAAACTTGCAGAACTGCGAACCGTACTTGCAAACGCGATCGCAGGAATGTCGCGCGACGACTTCGCTCGTCACCCTCAAGGTAAATGGAGCTCGGCCGAAATATTGGATCACCTGAATCTCACCTACCTTGGAACCATCAAGAACTGCGAACGCTGTCTTGCTAACGGAAAGGCCGGAAGCGGCGCAGACCGGAAAAGCAAGCGATGGCAACGGCTTTACGTAGTTGGACTGGGTTTGCTCCCCAGCGGCCGCAAATCTCCGGAACGCGTTTTGCCCCGCGGCACACCCGTTGAAGAGCTAACAACCGCGATTTTTACAAACATTGACCGCATGGATCAGGTCATTGCTGATTGCAACACTCGTTTCGGGCATGGGAACGTTATCGCCGATCATCCGATCATCGGCCCTCTCACAGCGAGCGAGTGGTGCAAATTCCATTTTGTTCATGGAAAGCACCACGCGCGTCAGATTGTTTTATTGAAAGCGCAGGTTTGAGTTGTTACTCAATCATTGAGGAGGGTACCCCCGCCTTCCGGGCTTGCTCCTCTAAATCGCTGAGTGTGGCTTTGGCCTGATCCAGGGCTTTCTGTTTCTCAGCCAAACCCTGAGTATATTTCTCGTTGTTTGGCCAAGGCAGCGCGGTTGAGTGCTGGTAGGCATCGATTTCCTGTTTCATCTGATCAATCTTTTTTCGCTGATTGTCAATCTGATCTTTCCAGGCGTCGTATGCCTTTTGCCGGTCTTCGCGTGACTGCCCCGGAGTGATCTTTTTCGTTGGATCATCGGAGGGAGATTGCGCCGCATCCGTATTGGCCGAAGAAGAATCTCCCTTTGCGGAATTGTTGTTCGCATCCGAAGCGCTGCTAGTGTTGGGTGCCGCAGCGCCGGCAGATGCGCTGTCGTTCGCGCCAGCGGCCGACGGCGATCCTACAACGCTGATTTTTGTTTCGGCAGGAAGATTGTCGTTGTCATACACCTTGGCCGTAGCTTTTGCCTCCTGCTTGTCTTTTCTGATCGAGCGGGCATAGTCGCCCAACGATGAAGAATCGGAAGACTGCGCTCCGGCAGCAACAACGACGCCGGTCGCGAAGACAGCCACTGCCAATGCACCAAGAAGGGTCCGTTTCATATTTTTCTCCATATTCCCACCCAAATCAAAATCACAAGCCTGCTTGTTGCAGGCGAACTGAAATCAGTACAAGACCAAAAAACGCTGGCCGAATAGGAACGCCATCAGGCCCATAGTCCCCAAAAAAACTCCAAACGGCATCTGATACCGCCGCAATGCCACGATGGCAGAAGACCACGCCTTTTTTCGCGCGATCGGCGGCTCCTCATGAAATGCCCGGCGCCGACGCTCGGTTCTCTTCACCCAAACCGAAAGCACGGTCCACAGGCCGAAAGCGCTCCCGGCAAGTGAGGCCGCAAAAATCGTTAGTATCGTAAGCCGGGTTCCGACGAATGCACCCACCATTGCCATCAGCTTGACGTCGCCAAATCCCATGCCTTCCACACCTCGGGCACGAAAGTAGATGGCTCCGGCTCCGTACAGAAACGACGCGCCAATGATCGCGCCCAGCGCCGAATCCATTAGCGAAAACACTCTCATCGAAGACGAGGCAGTCATGGGAATTGCAAAGGTTCCTGGCAACAAAATGGAAAGCATGTCGTTCACCGGGACAAATAAGCTGAAGATAAGACCAATCGCCAATCCTGGCAGAGTCAGCTTGTCCGGCAGCAAGCGGGTTTCAGCATCGGTAAAAATAAGTCCTAACAATAAAAACCCGAGCACTGCGCACTTGAGCATTCCCAAGGTGAGCCCAAAGCGCGAGTAACACAGGAGGAAGAGACCGCCGGTCAAGAGCTCAACAACCAGATACCGCGGACTGATTCGAGCGGAACAAGCGCGGCAGCGTCCCCGCAAAAACAGCCAGCTCAAAACGGGAATGTTGTCGTAGAAGCGGATGAACTTGCCACAATGCGGGCATGCTGAACCGGGCCGCACCACCGATAACCCTCGCGGCAACCGGTAGATGCAGACGTTCAGGAAGCTGCCGAACGCCAGCCCTAAGCCAAAAATTCCCGTTGCTAGAAGAGGGTCCACCAAATCTCCGACTGCGCCTAAGGAGCGCAATAAAGCGATTTGGCCTGATTATATGCGGTCAGATGAGCCGGCTAATGGGTACCAAGGTCATTGTCCCTCGGGACAATGGAGTCCGAGCGGTAGATTCAGGCGGCGCGAGAGCTTGCGTTAGCCGGGGAATCCGGCAGGAAAACGGCAAATACCGTACCGCTGCTTCCGGGGCTCGTTCTGGTGGCGACTTTCATCCAGCCCGCGTGCTTTTGAATGGAGCCGTACGCAAGCCAGAGACCCAGCCCAGTGCCCTGGTCTTTCTTGGTCGTGTAAAAAGGCTCGAAAATATGTGGCAAATCTTTTGGGCCAATACCCACGCCTGTGTCGGCGAAAGTCACTCGCACACCGGTGCGTCGCATGCCGGACCACTCGCGAGACCTGACTGCCCGCAGCCGCAGCCTGCCACCTTCGCGCATTGCATCAATGGCATTAAGAAGGAGGTTCGAGAAGACCTGCCGTAGTTCTCCCGGATAGCCGAGAATTTGCAGTTGCTCCCCGGTTTGTTTCTCTACTTTGATCTGCGATCCCTGTAGCTTGCGCAAGTAGAGCTGGACGACCTGGTCGAGGATCTTGCCGGCATCCAGCGGCTCAGGAGAAGTCGTTTCCCGCACCAGACCCAGCGCTTGCTGCGCAATCGAATCAAGACGTCCGATTTCGTGTTCCGCTCGGCGCAGATACTCCTCGCGACCGGCGCTGTCCTGGCGCGCAAGGTAAATAAGGTTTGTAAGCGCTTCCAGCGGGTTTTTGATTTCATGCGCAATAGCGGCAGTCAATCTGCCCGCAGTCGCCAGTCGTTCGTTGCGGCGCAGCGCTTCTTCAGTGCGTTTTTGTGCGGTTACATCGCGCGCAATCGCAGAGGCGCCGACCAGCTTCCCGAGTTCATTCCGCAACGGCGACAGTGAAAGCAGCAGCGTCAGGCGCGTGCCATTCTTATCGATCCTCTCAGTCTGGTAACTGGGGACCCGCTCTTCGCGATTCAGCCGCGCAAGGTCTGTCGCAAATTCTTCCATCTTGTCGGGCGGTACCAGGACAGAAATCGGGCGCCCGATAATTTCCTCTGCCTTATATCCAAAGAGTGTTTCCGCACCCCGGTTCCAGCTCGTTACAATTCCATCCACGGTGAAGCTGGCGATAGCATCCTCGGAGGATGTGACGATGGCAGCCATTTGCTGGCGGGCCGCGTCTGCCTGAGTTTCGGCACGCGAGCGCTGGCGCGCAAGACCGGCCACAAGAACAGATATAAGGATAAAGACCCCGAGCCGTTGCAGTTCGTTCGCCGAAACCGCGACTTCAAACGTCTGTCGAAACATGGAGTAGTCGAGCACCACCGCAGAACTGAAGGTGCAGAGGACGGCCGGACCGAAGCCAAAGAAGCGCGCCGTGAACACGACCGCGAGAATGAAAATTACGAAAGGATCCTGATGCATGACCGGCGAGAGCCACCAGATACACCAGGAAAGTGCGCTAGCTGCTAGTGCTGAGCCATACCATGCGACGCGGTCCGACCAGCGGGGCTCAAACTTATAGATCAGAGCAAATCGGTTATCCATGGGACCCGAGAGACTAGTGGCAACTGAAGAAGTGGCGGGTAGAACTACTTACTTCGTATTGCGAATTTATCACGAATTCTGGAATCAGCAACACACCTCTTGCAAAAAAAAATTGCGCGACGACATGCGCCGCGCAGTTGCGGTGCTCAATTTTTGAAAAATTTACTGTGCGTCTGAATTTTCTAGCGTTTGTCCCTCTCGCGCTGGCTTGGTTGTAGGTACTAAAGTAACCGGGGCCTGCAGCGTGAATGAGAGTAACTTCTCAGATGGCAACTTAATGTCAGGCGCTTTGGTCGCGGCCTGAACGCCACCACCCGCGCCGGCTCCGGCTGCCGAACCAATCGCCGCTCCCTTGCCTCCGCCAAAGATCCCGCCGAGGATCGCACCCGCTACGGCACCCGCTCCAACTTTCTCCGCGGTGTTCTTTCCGCGCGAGCCAGTTTTCTGCGAGAACCGATCAGTTTGAATGTTGTAACTCTTGCCGCCAACCTTTATCCGGTCCAACTGCAATGTCAGCAGAGCTTGTCCTCTGAATTTTCCCGAGGCTTGCGCTTCCATCACATGCCCCTGGACCTCATAGTGGGCAGGCACAACAACGTCGCCATCAACCGTAAGCGGTGAATCGAGAGTCGCACGAAATTTGTCACCGACCTGTGCGGTTGCGCTGCTGATCGGGTCAATCAGGCGAACAGAGAGCACTGCTCCCGAAGGAACAGTGACGGTCGCCGCCTCCGGTGGAGGCGGAGGAGTAGCAGGCGCCTGCGCGACCGGATCTGCGGCCGGAGATTGCTGCTGGGAAGCTGGGGGTTGCGACTGATCTGCTGATGCAGACGCTGGCGCAGCGTCATTCTGCGCCATCGCGTCTTGTTGGGCGTGAGACTTGTGGTGGCGCGACGAAGCCGAGGGCTTCGCATTCGACGCCGGTGCGGATGCGTCGGCATCAGGCGCGGGCGCCGGCTGAGATTGCGCCAGTGCCTGTCCGCCGACCGTCAGATTATTGACGACCGTCTTGACTCCCGGTTCCGATGCTGCGTACTTCGCCGCCGCATCGCGTTGCGCTTGCGTGTCGACATTGCCTGCAATCGTCACGGTGCCATTCGCCGACTGCACCGAAAGTTGTTTGTCCTGCAATCCGGAATCTGCCGACAGTTTGGCCTGGATGTCCGACGTGATCTTCGAATCATTTGGCGGTTTCGTGCACGCGACAGAGATCGCCAGAACCCCGAAGCACAGCGCGGCTCGCGATAAGAATGTGAATTTTCCCTTCATGTGACACTCCTGAATGTACTCAGCGGGATATATCCAGTTTAGATGCAGAGTTGCTGTAATTTTCAACAAGAATTCACTATTTAAGTTGCGCCTGCACCTGAGGCACACTCAAAGGTACATCCACGGTTCCGATCCTTCTAGTCTGCTCTAAAGGAACTTCATGCGCGTTTTCCAACACTCGCATTATTCTATTCCCGCAACTCACGAGAACAAATCGACCGAGATCGGATAAACGATGACCAGGCGTCGTTGGATTGCTGACGAAATTTCAGGAGATCGTGCTGCACTAGTAGGCGAGCATGCGCGACACCTGGCGCAAGTGTTGCGCGCTCAGGTGGGACAAGAATTCGATATTTCAACCGGAACGGAAGTCCGGCGCGGGACAATATTGACCATCGATCCCGAGCGCGTCGAGTTTGTACTCGGCGAACTCCTCACCGGTGCAGATCGGTCGGAAATCACAGTTGCGCTTTCGATCTTCAAGTTCGATCGCATGGAATGGGCGATTGAAAAATGCACCGAGTTGGGTGTCGCCCGAGTCATCCCTCTGATTTCAGCACGTAGTGAACCACACCTGGCGCAGGCTGCTCAAAAACGTGTGGAGCGCTGGCGGCGGATAGCGAAGCAAGCCGCAGAACAGTCGCGCCAGACTTCTGCGCCTGAAATCGGGGACCCCATCAAGTTCAACGAACTTGCGGCGACGACTATCGAGACGCGCATTCTCTTGTCCGAAGTCGAAAATGAACTGAAATTGAAAGATGCTGTTCCTGCTCAGTCCAGGTCTCTCCTGCTCGCCTTTGGCCCGGAAGGAGGATGGAAGGAAGAAGAACTCACAGCATTTCAGAAACAAGGTTGGATATCGGCATCACTAGGCAATACAGTGCTTAGAACCGAAACTGCCGTGATCGCTGCTGTCGCTATCGTTATGTCAGTTCTTGCCTGATTTTCCACTTTGGCCACCGCCGTTCTTCTTCGTCAAGTCTGGTATTCTCCACTTCAATGGCTGTTCCGAAGCGAGCTTCCAGCATCTCTTTCCGACCTGATCCGCAGCAGCAACTGGCGATCGAGCACATTTCCGGCCCAATGCTGGTGCTGGCAGGTGCTGGAACAGGCAAGACTACTGTGCTGACGCGCCGCATCGCAAAACTCATTCGCGAAGGTCACGCGCGGGCCGACGAAATTCTTGCCCTCACCTATACGAACAACGCCGCCGCGGAGATGCTCGAGCGTGTGCGCCGTGAGCTGAACGGAACAAAAACCGAAGGCCTGCAGGTCTGCACGTTCCACGCATACTGCAATGAGTTGCTAGTTCGCTCGGGCAAGAAATTCGATGTCCTGGACGATAAACAGCTCTGGGTCTTTCTGCGCCGCAATCTTCGCGAGCTGAAACTGAATTACTTTGTGAAGGCAGCGAATACGGCAAAGTTCCTGGATGATCTGCTGGATTTCATTCGCCGCTGTCATGACGAACTGGTTGGGCCGGAGCAGTATTCGGAATATGTGCGGCGGATCGAGCGTGGCGAGTTGCCGGTGCCGCGAGTCGCGAAATCGAAAGACGCGGCTGAACTTGATACCGACGAAATACTCGGACGATGCCGCGAGATTGCATCTGTGTTTGAAACCGTTGAGCGCATGTTGCGCGAACGAAATCTGGGCACGTTCGGGCACATGATTCTGCGCGCCAACGAACTTTTGTCAGGAGACGTATCCCTGTTGGAACGTGAGCAGAAGCGTGCCCGATTCATATTGGTAGATGAATTCCAAGATGCGAATTTCGCGCAGATACAGGTGCTGCATAACCTGGCCGGCGAGACGAGGAATGTTTTCGCAGTGGGTGATCCGGACCAGGGAATTTATCGTTTCCGCGGAGCCTCGAGCGGCGCTTTTGAAATTTTCCAGAAACATTTCCCGGAATCGAAGCTCGTATCTCTATCGCGAAACCGGCGTTCCACCACCCCGATCCTGCAATGCGCACACGCGCTTATCGCGGAAAATCCCAAGTTCGCGTTGGGCAGTGAAAGACATTGGCGTACCGCTTTGATCTCTGCTCGCGACGAGGAAAACAAAACCGAACAGCGCGCTGCAGTTCACGCCGTCCTGGTAAGTGGAAACTTCATGGAGGCGACCGACCTGGTCTCTAGTATTCAGGAGATCCGGCGCCGCTCCCGATGTAATTGGAAAGATTTTGCCGTTCTTTACCGGATGCACAATCACCGTGACGAACTCGCCGGCGAGTTCGGCCGGGCCAGCGTTCCATTTTCGATCGAAGCCCTCGACGTTCTTGACACGCCTGAGATCCGCGACCTTGTTGCTTGCCTGCGCGCAACAGTTTCCCGCGGTGAGGATGCAGCTTTGTTTCGCGCGGCGCTTAAACAGTTTTCGGTGGTTCCCGACGAGCTTCGAGCGGCCATGCGGTCACTTCCACGGGATTGCGCAAACGCGGTCGCGACGGCACTCGGGAAGATCTCTGGTGGTCACGAAGTTCTGCAAGTTTTAGACGAGACCAAAGCGCTCATTGCAGGACAGAAAGTTCATGCGGCGCTGCTGAATATCACTTCCAAGTTCCATCTCCCGCGCAACGTAGCCGTGCGTACGTTCCTGCAGTTCGCGTCCGTATGGGAGAGTCTGCCCATCACTGAGAACGGTCAACCTGCGGAGTTTCTGGAGTATCTCGATTACTTTCGCGAAGCGCGCGGAACAGTTCCTCTGGCGACAACCGACGAGGACGATAGCGTTAAGCTCATGAGCGTCCACGGAGCCAAGGGTCTCGAGTTCAAACACGTGTTCATTGTGCGCGCCTTCAAGGGCTGCTTCCCTTGCAACTATCGCGAACCGCTGATTGAATTTCCCGCTGAACTTCGCAACTCCGGCCTGGCTGGTGATGATGAGAAGGCGATCCACGACGAAGAAGAACGCCGTCTGTTCTATGTCGCGATGACGCGTGCGCGCGACATGTTGACCATCTACGGCCAATTCGGAAGAGGGCAAAAGGACAAAACTCCTCCTGGCTTTTTGCGGGA
>DAIPJJ010000033.1:0-28444 GCA_036770325.1 Terriglobales bacterium | reverse complement strand
AATGGGCCTGTGGCGCAGCTGGGAGCGCGCTTCCATGGCATGGAAGAGGTCGTCGGTTCGATCCCGACCAGGTCCACCAATTTCTCGCGAGGTCCTTCGATTCGCTTCACTCCCTCAGGATTTCGCCTCGCGGCTCGGACTTTAGCCTGCCCTGAGAAACTTCGCTATGCGAAGTGCCGAATGGGCCGCGAAAACGGCTCAAGTTCTTGACCTCACGTCGCATCTAATGCCACCGAAGGATTGAAAGCGCGGTTACCCAAGTGACTTTTC
This sequence comes from Terriglobales bacterium, assembly GCA_036770325.1. GTDB lineage: Bacteria > Acidobacteriota > Terriglobia > Terriglobales > Acidobacteriaceae > Gp1-AA145. The sequence continues at coordinate 28,174 of DAIPJJ010000033.1, read as the reverse complement.
AGGCTATTTTCAGAATTGGGCAATAAACTGTCCCAGTGCTTTCGAGAGGACAGAAATGAGAGACCACCGAAATGTACAAGGGTTCGTCCTTGGTGTCGCTGCCGCATCTCTTGTCTGTTTGCCCTTTTTTGCCTTTGCGCAGAGTCAAAACAACAACGGAAGTTCGCCCCCGAACGCAGTGATCACGATCACTCTGCAGGATGCGCTTACTCGCGCCCGAACGAACGAGCCGCAGTATCGATTGGCGTTGACCCAGTATGGCGTCGCCAGGGAGAACCTCGTGCAGAGCCGTGCCGCCCTGCTGCCGAATGTGTCGTATACGAGCTCGTTTTTGTACACCCAGGGGAACGGCACGCAGTCAGGGCGTTTCATAGCGAATAATGGCGTCCACGAATATTTGAATGAAGGCAATGCGCACCAACAGTTTTCGCTGCAGACCGTTGCCGAGTACAGGGTGGCAAAAGCGCAAGAGGCACTGGCGAAGGCACAATCGGAAATTGCAGCGCGTGGGTTGGTCGTGACCGTGACGCAGGCATACTACGGTGCTGTCGTGGCACAACGGAAATATGCGATTGCACAGCGGGCGCTGACCGAAGCGCAAAATTTTTCAGACATCTCGCAAAAACTTGAGCGCGGCGGAGAAGTCGCGCACTCCGACTCGATCAGGGCCGAGCTGCAATTGCAGCAGCAGCAGCGAGCTTTGCAGGATGCACAACTCGAAATGGACCGTACGCGTCTGGAGCTTGCGGTGCTGATCTTTCCGAAGTTCAGCGAGAATTTCACCACGGTCGATGATCTTGAGAACCTTGGGGCGTTGCCGTCGTTCTCAGAAGTTGAGATGCTTGCCGGCAACAACAATCCGCAATTGCGCGCGGCGCTGGCAGCAATGAAAGCGGCGAACCAGGAAGTCGCAGTCGCGTGGAACAGTTTTCTGCCGAGTCTGAGTCTTGACTATTTTTACGGCGTCGATGCGAATCAACTTGCAGTGAACGGAGTTGACTTAACCGCGGTTCCGCCACGTCCGGTACGCAATCTGGGTTATTCGGCCGTCGCAACGCTCGAAATTCCGATCTGGAATTGGGGCGCTTCGCGCAGCAAAGTAAAAGCTGCGGGCCTCGAGCGCGTGCAGGCAAAAACGGAATTGAGCTTTGCGCAGCGGAAGATGGCCGCGGATTTGAAGACTTTTTTCAGCGAGGCGCAAATCGCAAGGTCAGAACTGGAGTCGCTGCGTCATTCCGCGGACTTGGCAGCAGAAAGCCTGCGGCTGACGACGCTACGTTACCAGGCAGGTGAGGCGACTGTGCTCGAAGTCGTCGATGCGCAGAATACGCTGACGACAGCGCAGAATGCATTGGGCGACGGTCAGGTGCGGTATCGTGTGGCAGTCGCGAATTTGCAGACGCTCACAGGAACATTCTGAAATGCGAAAGCTTCTTGCGTTTAGCAACCCACAAGGTGCAGTTCCGTCGATGTTGCTGCTCGCAGCGGCCTTGGCATTTATGGGCGCCTGCTCGGGAGATACCAAGGAGGCGGAGGCCGCCGTTCCGGTGCAGATTGTGCAGGTGGAAAAGACAACTCTGCAGCAAAAGATCACGGCTGAAGCGGTACTTTTCCCGATTGAGCAGTCCGCGATAGTCCCGAAGATCACGGCGCCAGTGCAGAAATTTTTGGTCAATCGCGGAAGTCACGTCCACAAAGGTCAATTGCTGGCGGTGCTCGAGAACCGTGACTTGACGGCTGCTGCTCGCGAGAACAAAGGAGCGTATACGCAGGCGCAGGCAACTTACGAGATGACTACGGCTGCCGATCTCCCCCAGGAAGTACAAAAGGCGGAGCTCGATGAGCAGGCGGCGAAGCAGGCACTCGATGCACAACAAAAGGTTTTTGACAGCCGGCAAGAGTTGTTCCGTGAAGGGGCTCTGCCACGAAAAGAGCTCGATCAGTCGAGCGTGGACCTAACCAATGCGCGAAACCAATATGAGATCGCGAAACGGCATCTCGATGCCCTGAATGCCATGGGCAAGCAGCAGACGCTAAGATCAGCGCAAGGGCAGCTCGAAAGCGCGCAAGGGAAATTCGAAGGGGCGGAGGCGCAACTCACATATTCAGAGATTCGCAGTCCGATTGATGGCGTGGTTACGGACCGGCCACTTTATCCGGGAGAACTGGCCACGAGCGGAACGCCATTGCTAACGGTGATGAACATTTCTCAGGTGGTTGCGCGCGCGCACATTCCGCAGCAGCAGGCAGCGTTGCTGAAAACGAGCGATGCGGCAACTGTGACTGCACAAGGAATTGATCAGACTTTCCCGGCAAAAGTTGTGCTGGTAAGTCCGGCGCTGGACGCGAACAGCACGACAGTGGAAATCTGGGTGCAGCTGAAAAATCCGAAGGAGCGTCTGCGGCCGGGCTCGAGCGTGGAAGTCTCGATGACTGCACGCTCGGTGCCTGACGCGCTGGCAATCCCGGCTGCATCATTGCTGACTGCGCAGGATGGCTCGACATCCGTGATGGTCGCGGGCGCAGACGGCAAAGCGCATCAGCAGCCGGTGAAGACCGGAATCCGCGAAGGAGATCGCGTTCAGATCATTGAGGGGCTCCAAGCCGGAGAGCGGATCGTGGGCTCGGGGGCTTACGGACTTCCCGATAACAGCAAGATTACCGAAGCGGCAACCACGCCGGAAAAAACAAACCAGAGCAGTGGAGAGTAAGGTGAACGAGTACTGGTTTGCGCGCCATGCGAAGCCGCTGATATTTCTGATTATCACGATCGCTGCGCTCGGCGCTTTTCTCGCGTTCACCATTCCGATTGCGGTATTTCCGACGACGAACTTTCCGCGGATCCTCATAGCAGCCGACAACGGCGTGATGCCGATCGACCAGATGATGGTGACGGTCACACGACCGATTGAAGAGGCGGTGAACAGCGTGCCGGGTCTCGAGGAGGTGCGCTCCAACACCAGCCGCGGTTCAGCCGAAATTGATCTTTTCTTCCACTGGAACGTGGACATGTTCCAGACGCTGCAATACGTGAACGCCGCGATTTCACGAGTGCAACCGGAGTTACCGCCTACGGCAAGAATTGTCGCGAACCGAATGACGTTTGCCAGTTTCCCGATCATTGGCTACAGCCTGACTTCCGCTACGGTTCCACAGACCGAGCTTTGGGAGCTGGCGACGTATGAACTGAAACCAAGATTAAACCGGCTGAACGGCGTAGCTTCGGTGTTTGTGCAAGGTGGGCAAGAGCCCGAGTTTCACATAGAGCCCGATGCGACCAAATTGTTAAGCGCGGGTGTGACTGTCACCGACGTTCTCGACGCCATGCGCCGAACGAATCTGATCGATTCGCCGGGACTCTTTGAACGCAATCACCAACTGGTGCTTGGGCTGATCAGCGGGCAGGTCCGCACGACTGAGGAGATTGGGAATGTCGTTGTGAAGACGACATCATCAGGGGTGCCTGTGCGCATTCGCGATGTCGGAAAGGTTGTGCCGGGGGTGAAGCCTGTCTACACGATTGTCACGGCCAACGGCAAGCCGGCGGTATTGCTGAACGTTACGCGGCAGCCTGATAGCAATACCAGCGAAGTTGCGGACGAGGTGCATGCGACATTGGCCTCGATTCGGAAGACACTGCCGCCAGGGATCACGATACAACCCTTTTACGATCAGTCGCTGCTGGTAAGTGAGTCGATCAAGAGCGTGCGTGACGCGATTCTGCTTGGACTTGTGCTTGCGTCAATCATTTTGGTTGTGTTCCTTCACGACTGGGGCACTTCGCTGGTTGCGGGGCTCGTAATTCCCGTAACCATCCTGGTCACGTTTGTAGTCCTCAAGGTTATGGGGCAAACCTTCAACCTCATGACGCTGGGAGGGCTGGCTGCGGCTGTTGGGCTGGTGATCGATGACGCAATTGTTGTAGTCGAGAATATCGTGCTGCATCGCGATGCGGGACAGGAAAGATTTCAGGCGGTACGGTCTGCGCTCAGCGAGATCACGACGCCGCTGATCGGATCCACGGTGACGCCGGTCGTTGTGCTGGTTCCACTCATTACGATTACCGGAGTTTACGGGACATTTTTTCGCGCGCTTGCGTTGACATTGGGGGTTTCATTGTTCACATCTCTTGCGCTGGCACTGACGTGGACACCGACCTTAAGCAGCTTTCTCATTCGGAAACATGCCAGTACGAAAGGCGAGGAGCGAGAGGAATCGTTCGAATCGTTGCTCGCCGCAGAAGAGGCTTCGACGGGCAAATTCTTCCGCAGGATCATCGATTTTCATCAGCGTTGGTTACAGCGCGCCTTACGAAAACCGTTGTGGCTGGTTGGACTGAGCGCGGTGCTGATTGTAGTTTCGTATGTGTGCTTCCATTTCAACGGCACCGACCTGCTTCCTGAGATGGACGAAGGCGGGTTCACACTCGACTACTTGACGCCGGCAGGAGCATCACTCTCGGAAACGAACCGCATGATCCTGCACATTGAGCAGATCGTAAATTCTGTGCCTGAAGTTGAGAGCACGTCGCGAAGAACTGGCGCCGAACTCGGGCTGGCTGCGGTCACGGAAGCCAATCGCGGCGACATTCTGGTGAAATTGAAACAGAAGCGCAGCCGTGCAATCGACGACATTATCGAGGAGATTCGCGAGAAGGTGAACACGCAAGAGCCAGCGGTCCGCACGGAATTCATCCAAGTCTTGCAGGACATGATTGGCGATCTGACGGGCGAACCGGAGCCGGTGACCATCAAATTGTTCTCGCAGGATCCGGCACAGCTCGAGCAATGGGCGCCGAAAGTGGCTGACGCGATCCGGTATGACGAGAAGACGAAGAAGGGTGTCGAAGGAGTGGTCGATGTGCTGGATGGGCTGGAAAATACGATCAGCGGACCCGCAGTGATTTTTCAAATTGACCCGGCAGTAGCGGCGCGAGCTGGGTTTACTCCAGAAGAAATCACCACGGATGCTGCAGCAATTCTTGAGGGCGAGCCTGCTGCCGCACCGGTCGTGTCAAATGATCGGTTGTATACGGTGCGCGTGAGATTCCCAGAGCAAGATCGCGTATCGCTGGATGCGATCTCGAATACTCTATTGACGAGCGCGACAGGACACACGGCTACGCTGGGGACTTTGGCGCGATTGACTGAGTTGCCACCGCAAAATGAAATTCATCGCGAGAACCTGCAACGCGAAGTCTCTGTGACGGCACGCACCGAAGGAACCGACTTGGGCAGCGCGATAAAGGGAGTGCAGGACGCAGTGAGGGCACTGCATCTTCCGCCGTCAATTCGCGTGGAATACGGTGGCACTTACCAGCAGGAGCAGAAATCATTCCGCGATTTCATATTCGTGCTCGCGTTGGCAATTGTGCTGGTGTTCATCGTGTTGTTGTTTGAGTTCCAGACTTTCGGCGCGCCGCTGGCAATTCTGGCCTCAGCGCTGCTTTCAACCTCCGGCGTATTTATCGCACTCCTGATCACAGGCACAACGTTTAATGTTTCGTCATTCATGGGATTGGTGATGGTGGTAGGAATTGTGGCGAAAAACGGAATTCTGCTGCTCGATGCGGACCAGAAGATCCGAACGACAGGAGCTTCCGCAGAAGCAGCCATGTTACAAGCCAGCAGACGCCGCTTACGTCCGATCGCCATGACCGCATTGGCCACAGTTGCCGGCATGCTTCCGCTGGCGTTTGCGCTGGGCGCCGGATCGCAGATGCTTCAGCCACTCGCGATAGCGGTAGTCGGCGGAATTCTGATCTCGATGGTGCTGTCGCTTATCATCACGCCTGCAGTGCACTACTATCTGAGCGGCGAAAAGGGCGGCATCGTCCAGTATGAGGAAAGCGGCAAAATCTCAACGCGCTGAACGCTGTCGCAAGTTAGGATTGTGCCCGGCGTCGTAGGAAGCTCGCGTGCACCTGCTGATTGTTGAAGACGACCACAAAATGGCGAACTTGCTCAAGCGGGGACTTGAGGAAGAAAACCATAAAGCCACAATTGCGCATGATGGGGCGATCGCGATTGAATTTGTGGACGCATGCAACTTTGACGTCATCGTGCTCGACGTGATGTTGCCGCGTGTCGATGGATTCGAAGTAGCACGCCGCCTGCGGTCGAAGCGAATTCAGACGCCGATTCTAATGTTGACTGCACGCGATGCAGTACCTGACATCACTACGGGTCTGGATGCAGGCGCTGACGACTATCTGACCAAGCCGTTCGCATTTGCCGAGTTGCTGGCGCGTGTTAGGGCGCTGGCACGGCGAGGCCCGGCGAACCTGCCAACACTTCTGAAGGCAGGCGACCTGACTCTCGATCCGCATACGCATGAGGTCAGGCGGGGAAGCCGCGAGATCAAGCTCACGGCCACGGAATACCGTTTGCTCGAATTGTTGATGCGAAATGCAGGCCGAGGAGTTTCGCGGGCCATGATTCTTGACGCAGTTTGGGGACTGGACGAGGAAATTGAAGAAAATACGCTCGATGCGTTCGTATCGCTGCTTCGAGGGAAAATTACGAAAGGCGCCGAACGCCAGCCGATAGAGACAATGCGTGGATTCGGGTACCGAATACGGAGTGCAGTCAAGTGAAGAAGCGGATCTCAATCCGAGCACGGCTGACGATGTGGTATGCGGTGTTTCTGGCAGCGGCGCTGATCCTGTTCACCGTGACGGCGATCCTCCTCATGCGACACAGCATATACGTGACCGTCTATGAGGAACTACAGGACGAAATGAACGCGGTGAGAGCGCTCATCGAAAAAACGGATACGGCCGGTTTGCCCAGTCAGGTGCGAGCGCACGCTGAACTTCAGGCGGGATCATCGTTGCTGCAGGTCAGCGATGAGCATGGATTTTTTCTATACCGGTCGCCTCGGCTGCAGGAACTCGGCCTTTCGCCCAGGCAGCAGGCGTCCGGCAAGTTCGCCATTCTCTGGTTCGGCAGGACTCCGCTGCAATTCTTGTCGGCGACGGTTCAAAGTGAAGGTCACACTCTCAACATCCAGGTCGCGAAAGATATGGATGACTATTTTGAGGCGACCGCTCGATACGAACTTTTGCTGATCGTTGGCATTCCTGCGCTTCTGATTACCGCAATCGCGAGTGGTTATTGGATCAGCCGACGCGCGCTCGCACCCGTGGACGCGATTACGTACGCGGCGCAACAAATCAGCCCGAGTGATCTGACCGGCCGGGTGTTCGTGCCGAAAACCGGAGACGAGCTACAGCGGCTTGCGGAAACTATCAATAGAATGCTCGAACGCATTGAAGGCGCGTTTCGGCGGATAACCCAATTTACTGCTGACGCGAGTCACGAGCTTCGCACGCCGGTAACCCTGATCCGCACGCGGGCAGAAATAACTTTGCGCAAGTCCCGCCAGGACCGCGAGTACCAGGATGCTCTGGGCGAAATTCTCCATGAATCCGAACGCATGAGTGCCCTAATCGAGAACCTTTTGGTGCTGGCGCGCGCGGATACGGGGACGGAGACGCTACACTTCAGGAAAGTGAACCTGTGTGAGATCGCGCAGCGCGTCTCTGCGCAAGGAAGCACACTGTCTGCTGTACGGCAACTAACATGGTCAGACAAAATTCCTGATACTCCGGTGTGGGTGAATGCCGATCCTGATTCCCTCGCCCGGCTTCTGCTGATTCTTGTCGATAACGCGGTGAAATATACGCCTGAACGTGGAAGCGTTGGACTTCTTGTGAGCACTTCAAATGGTCATGCAGCGATTGAGGTACACGACACGGGCATCGGGATCGGAGAGGCCGACCTCCCACACATCTTCGAACGCTTCTATCGCGCGGATAGAGCCCGGTCTCGGGATTCCGGCGGCGCAGGCCTGGGGCTCTCAATAGGGCAATGGATCGCCAGGGCACATCATGCCGAGATTTCGATCAACAGCGCGTCGAACGCGGGATCATGCTTCGAGGTTCGACTACCGGTCGCGAATCCACAATCAGACTAAGCCAATTGAACCGGTTCACGCAGCTTCGGTTCGGCGAAGAAATTTCCTCTTACTGGGGCGCGCGGTGAGCTGGTTGACCGCAGTAATCAAAATACCTTCGGCAAGGAAGAATTTCCGCTCCGGTTCATCTTTGAACCCGAGAAATTCGGGCATGGTGGCGACCATGGTCGCCAGGCCAATTTCCAGGTCTCGGTGAGTACCCAGGCGGAGGAGTTTTCTGACGCCTCCCGGGTGATCGGTAATCAGGGCCAGAATCAACGAAGCGCTGGCGCCGACGAGCGCGCCGACCGCTGCACGTTTGTTGCGCCGCCAAAAAGAAGCTGCGCCAACCAGGAACACACCTGTGTTCACATAGTCGTAGATCGCATGTGCTGTGGGAGTGATACGGTGTGGCAGCGGAGTTACCGCGAACTGCGCCACTTTGTTGAGGACCGGCATTGTGGGCTCCAAGTCTTGCGAATGTGGGATGAGAATGGTTGGCGCGGGGTTTATTGCGGAATAAAAAATCGCGCAGCTCCTTAGCAGTCCTCCTTCGAACAAGTTGGATTGTGAGCAGAAGCGCAGAGGTGTTTGGCCAACTTCTGCCTGTCTTTTCGTGTTAGCGCTGTGTCTTGTCGCTGGGATCGGAGATCGGCGGCTGATGTTCATGTGCATCGATTTGGGATTCGGTATTGGCCGGCGAGAATGATTTGATGTAACTCGTCAACTGCCAACGCTGGGCCTCTGGCAGTTTCGACCAGTCAGGCATTCCATGGCGGATGATACCGTTGCTCAGCACCCAGAAGATGGAACCGGGTGAAGCGCTCTGTACTTCCTCTTTGTGCAGGTTCGGGGCCTTGTGGCGAATACCTACGGCATTTTCTCCATGACATGAGGCGCAATGCTGCGCGAACAATTTCTTACCGGCAGTAGTTGCATCCGGATCGCCTGTTAATGGATTCGGCTGAACGCGAGACTTTTCAGGGACCTTGTCGAATATTGCGTGGCGATGATGCAGGTGATCGTGATCCATATTCATGGATACGGCTTCCTGGGCCACCGCCAGGCGGGGAGCGACAACCAGAGTCGCGGCGACGAAAATTACAAGTGTATGCAGACGACTATGGATTGCGCTCACCATTGACGTTCTCCGAAGAACTTCTTGACCGCATCGCCGAAATTGTTGAACTCATAGGAGAGTCCCCACCGCAGCAACAGGCGATGGCTGTTGTCGTTTAATCCAAAGCCTGGCGAAACTCGCGCGGTCCATCCCGATGGCAAGTTCCAGGCCATCGCCGGAGCAAGGTAATGAGAAGTTTCGTGCAGGCCGGGGCTTTCGGTGTCCCCGAGTCCCCCGTACATTTCAGCACCCACGATGAAATTCTCACGGCAGAATGTGCACGCTTTCGGCGAAGCCTTCAAAGCGAGAGGACGGGCTGCTCCAATCGCGTAACCGAACTCCCAGGGCTCGCCCGGCGAAAGGTTTTTTGTGAACAACGGGTTGACCGCGAAATTCCACCCTTTGAAGGATTTGGAGAGCAAGAGCTTGAGTTCCAGTTCGTGCTCGATATCCTCACGAGAATCGGAATTTGGATCAGCGGCGTCAGATTCAACATCATGGCCTTCAACTTCCTTGAGGAGTTTATCGGCTCCGCTGACGTGTTCATATTCAACGTAAAGCACGGGATTGATGAAGTGTTCAAACTGAAACAGCCGGAAGCGATTTTCCCAGCGGAAGCCGGTGAAGACCGAGCTGTCATGCAATGTGGATTGGGCATCGAGGTAGAACTCGGTGGTCCAATAAGCCTTTGCTCCGTACTCAAATTCCAGCCAATAGGAATGAAAGGCATTGCCGCCGCGCTGCGTACCGAAAGTCGAGAAATATTCGACTTCAAGATTGCCGGGTTCTTCCATATAGTGGTCGTAGGTGACGATGTAGGGGCTCTCCTGGGCAAGCGCTGCAGACATTAGCCCGAAACAAACAAGGAAACGGGCGGCAATAGAAGCTCGCATAAATCGAGCTGCAATCCGGACCATACGAGGCCGGCGGCTGCTGACGGCTGTAAACATTCTCCTGATCACGTTCCTCTCACTTACGACCAGTCGCATTAAATACGCAAAGCTATTTGCGACTATTTGCGACTGAGTCGCATAAAATGAATGAAGCACCCCAAGGTGGTTCGGAAGCCCAACGCATGTTGCAACTGAGTCGCAACAGTGAATATAATTCAGCTTACTTTTGATCAGCACAACTGGTCAATATGGGCACCTAAGATTCCGTTGCACTCTATTTGCAATCAGTTGCGAAAATTGTCAGTGGATTGAAACATGCCGCTACCGCAAACTGAAATTCCGGGAAGACTGCAAGCGATGCTCGCCGAACGCGGCATTCGCATGACCGAGCAGCGCCGAGCAATTCTCAGCGTCATAGAGACCGCCAATAAGCATTTAGACGCGAGCCAGATTTTGCGCAAGGCACAGAAAGTCGATCCATCAGTGGACCGCAGCACCGTGTACCGCACACTCGGACTGCTCAAGCGGCAGGGGTTGATCGACGAGCTCGACCTGATGCACCTGAACGGAGAGGGCCATTATTACGAGCGGAAACTCGGTCGCGATCACATCCACATGGCCTGCCTGCGCTGCGGAAAAATTACAGAATTCGTGAGTTCTACCTTCGACAATTTGAAGGGGCAGTTGGAGCAGGAGTGCCGTTTCAAGATTGTTGTCGCGCGCCTCGAAGTCGGCGGCTATTGTTCGGGGTGCCGCCGTTAACAGATCTCGGCAGGTCGTTTCCGTGGTTTTCCGATCTCCGCGTCCGTTCTTTACACGTGTGCATCGCCGCGCGCCGTGGTCCCTGGTAGCTGAAGTCGCCCTCCTACTGTTTGCGGCACTTCCCTTGCCCGCTCTCACCCGGCATTACTACATCGCCGCTGAAAATGTCACATGGAACTTCGCGCCGAGCGGGCTCGACCTAATGAATGGCGGCCCGATTCCTGACCCGTGGGCACAGAAAACCAGTTGGCCAAAAACGCGCTACATCGAATACACGGATTCAACTTTCACAACCCGCAAACCTCGGCCAGAATGGCTCGGTATTCTCGGTCCAATTATTCGTGCCGAGGTGGGCGACACCATTGAGGTGGAATTTCTAAACCGCACTTCGCAGGCACACAGCATTCACCCTCATGGCGTGCTTTACGACAAAGCCAACGAAGGTGCGCTGTATGTGCCGGCGGGTCCCGGAGCGCAGGTGCGGCCGGGAATACGGTTCACGTATCACTGGGTTGTGGATGAGGCGAGTGGTCCAGGGAAAGGCGACGGCAGTTCTGTGGTTTGGTGGTATCACGGCCACACTGATCCTTCGACGGAGATTAACGCCGGTCTTCTTGGGCCAATCATCATCACCGCCAAGGGAAAGGCGCGACCGGATGGATCCCCGAAAGATGTTGACCGCGAATTTGTAACCGCGTTCGTAATTTTCGATGAGCTGCCGAACAGAGATCCGGGAATGGCTTACAGGATGAAAGTGCCGGGGATGTTGTACACGATCAATGGGTACGTGTTTGGGAACCTGCCCGGGTTGGTGATGAAGAAGGGTGAACGCGTGCGTTGGTATGCCCTCGGTATGGGTAGTGAGCAGGACCTGCACACGCCGCACTGGCACGGGAACCGGGTTGATTTCGAAAATCGGCACACCGATGTCATCGAACTGCTTCCGGGAAGCATGAAAGTTGCAGACATGATTGCGAGCAATCCCGGCTCGTGGATGCTGCATTGCCATGTCTCTGAGCACATGGAATCCGGCATGATGGCGACGTACACAGTTTATGAACCGCAGCGTTGCTCAAGTCCGATTCAAATTACCGGCGGTGATTTTTGGAACTCGACGGGAAAGTTTCGCATTACGGTCAAAAATGTAAGCTCGAAGCCGATTCAGAAGATCACGGTCAGCTACGATCATTTGATGACCGAGCAATACAGGCGCAGACCGTTTGAAAATCTCTGGACATGGAACGCGGCGCTCGCTCCCGGGGAGGAACAGACCTTTGAAGTGCGCGGCTATCCACCGGGCGCGGGAAACAGCATCGCAGGATGGGCGTTGTTTCCGCGTATGGTGGGGTTTGCCGACGGGAGCACGTGGCAGCCGAAAAGCGAAGAGCAATGTTTCACCGCCTTCTGGCGAGACAAGGGACATCCAGCTCTCGAAGTGCTACCGCCGTTGTTTATCGAGTTGAACGCGGATTAGTCGAGCGTGAAATAGAACGTCGCTCCTTTTTCCGGCGCTCCTTCCGCCCAGACTTCTCCGCCGTGCCGTTCTATGATCCTTCTCACCGTGGCCAGTCCGATGCCGTTTCCGGGAAATTCGGCAGTTGAATGCAAACGCTGGAAAGGCTGGAAAAGACGATCAACGAAACGTTGATCGAAACCGCTGCCATCGTCTTTCACAAAATAGACGTTTCGCCCGTTTCTGGCCACTTCGCCGAATTCAATGCGCGCACGATCATGGTGAGAGGTATATTTCCACGCGTTCCGCAGCAGGTTGTCGAGCACGATGCGCAGCAGGTGAGCATCCCCGTAGGCTTCGAGCTCCTGCGGAGCGATGAAATCTACTTTCCTCTCCGGAGTGGCGCGGCACAATTCCTCGACAATGGTACGCGCCATAGCGCTTAAGTCCACCTTCTCGGCGTGCATCACTCTGGTTGTCACGCGGGAGAGATTCAGCAGATCGTCGATCAGTTCGGCCATGCGCTTGCCACCGGCCCGGATTTGTTTGATGAGTTCTCGCCCGCCGTCATCAAGCCGCGCACCGTATTGCTTTTGGAGCAGATAGGAAAACCCGTCAAGCGCATCGAGCGGTCCACGGAGGTCGTGCGACACCGAGTAGGAAAATGCTTCCAGTTCTCGATTACTGGCGACCAGCTCGCGCGTACGTTCGGATACGCGCTGCTCAAGTTCATCGTGCGCAGCCTGGAGCGCATTGTCGCGCTGTTGGATTTCGCGAAGCATCTCATTGAACGAATTCACCAGAACTGAAAGCTCGCCACTCTCGCGTACTCCAGTGGCGCGCACGCTGAAGTCTTTGTCGCGCGATACACGGCGCGCGGTGTCGGCAAGCTGAATGATTGGCTGCGCGACTGCCCGGCGAAATGCCGATGAGACAATCATGGCCGCAACCAGAGAGATCAACAACACTCCAATGGCGATAAGTGCGTACCGCCTGAGCCGCTGGTTTATTTCGTGGAGGTCGGCACGCAGATAGACGATGCCCAGAGGTTTCCCTTGCGAGTCGATACGGCGCACGAGGCTCAGATGCGTGCTCCTAAACCAGTGTGCCTCGACCGCACCGGGCTGCAATGAAGGGACCGCGATTACCGCGTCATCGGCAGACTTCGCATACTGAGCAAAGGCGCGTCCATCGAGGGTGAAAATCCCCGCCGATGAAATATTCTGAGCGCTCTTCAAGGCTGCGAGAGTGTTGGAAGCAGCCTGTGGATCATTGAAGATGATCGCGGAAACGCTGTTTGAGGCGATGATTTGCGCCTGAGCGGAAAGTGTTCGCACAAGGCTTTGGCGGAAAGTGATCTGATCGTAGGTGAAGAATCCAGCGCACGCGAGCAGCAAGGCAACGCCACTCACGAGCATGTTCATGAGCGTTAGACGGGCCGAAATTGAGCGAATGGGCGCCGTGACCATGGCTACTTTCCCGTACCGCCTTTGTCGATGACTTTCACCGCAACCTTCAAGAGCTCCGAGCTCAGCACCAGGTGACACCTTTCAGCCGCACTTCGGTTCACTTCAAAGCGCACCCGGTCCTGTTGGATCACAAGGCCGATGTCGCCACCACGCTCGGCAAAACGCTTGATATTGCTGACGGTGAGCAGACTGTAGTGTTCGGCAAACTCCAGAATCGGCCCGAGGTGTGATTCTTCCGATGGGCTTACGAAGAGGATGCTGCACGAAGTGGCCTGCTGCACGGCCGATATTCGCCGAACTGATATGTTCTTGCCGTCGATGCTCTCGCCAGCAACTGTGCGATCGAGAATCTCACCAAATGGATCTCTGCCAAGGACACAGATTTCGAAGAGTCCAGATGCGGTCCGGCCGGCAGGCCAGCTTACAAATTTTCCGAAGTTATACAGATAAGCCGCCTGTACCTGGGACTCGGTTGGGTGTGACTCCTGGGCTGAAGAGTGGGATGCGACAGCCAGGACTGTTACGAGACACACTACGGAGTAAATAAGAGACAACCGTGCGTGCGAGAAAACAAGACAGTCTCGCGACTCTGAGCTAAGAGCGATATTCAATTGTGCGCGCGGTACCCGTTGCGTTCCATCTACCACGAAATGTTGGTCTCGGCACAAATGGAGGCCAGCCTCACAACTATTTTGCCTTGCCTCTCCAAGTAAGCTCTACGTAAGCTGCACGCCGAATGCCGATGGGAGCTTCGCTGGGGTCGCCTGTTCCCCACTCGAAGTGATACGGCTGGAAAAGATTCTGTCCAACGAAGGACAGGTCGAAGCCTTCACGGCATTTCCAATCGAAGCGCGCATTCATGGTTTGATATGCGCGGACGTTTTGCGCTGGTAAAGCACTCGTGTACGAATAGTCCTGGTCGAACTCGAATCTTTTTCCGATATCAAAGTTCGATTGAATTTTTATCTGGTGTTCCGGGCTGGAACCTTCGTACGTCGGGACGGAGCCGGTGGAACTGATGTCCACGCCGGGCCTGCTGGCGTGGAAATTGACGCCGACAAATGAATAAGAACCAGAAAGGTTCCACCACGGCGTGAGTCGCCAGGTGGGCGCAATTTCGACGCCGTTGGTCGAACCCGCAATGGCGTTTTCGTAAAAAATCGTCAGGTCATTTCCGATGAGCGTAGGCAGGCTGAAGCTCTGCAAGTTGTCGTAGTCATTGTGAAAAACGTCGAAGTCGACATAGAGTTTGCGTGAGAGTAATTGACGATATCCGCCCTCGTAGCCCACCAAGTCTTCGGACTGAAATGCAGGGTTTCCGGAGACCACCAGGAACAACGGCGGATTGACTGACAGTTGTCCGCCAAAAAGCCGGAAACCCTCTTCGATCCGCGAAGGCGTGGTGACGGCGCGAGTCACGGCCGCCCAGAAGCTCTGATGCGGATTTGGATTCCACAGAATGCGGCCAGTCGGCTGCGCGTCGAAGCCGCTGAAATTGTTGTCCTGAAGTTTGACACCGGCCGTTACCAGGAGCTTGTCGTCAAGGAAATGAATTTCATCCTGGACGAAGCCGGTATGAATGTAGTCGGTGTTGGTCTGGGGAATGAGGTTCGCAATAGAGGGGAGAGGCGCGATGAAGCGATTTGGACTCCAGTGCAGGCCGAAACCGTAGCTGATGTGATGGCGATCCGCAATCTCGAAACGGTGCAGAAAATCAACGTCGAAGGTGTTACGAGTCTCGCCGATAAACGAATTGATCCGAATCGTCCGGTCGAAGTAGGTTTCCAGATAAACGTCCGAACCGTTCTGAAACGTGTGCTGCCATCGGGCGACAATGTCACCGCCGGAAACCGCCGCATTCAGAAGTAACGGCCCGGTTTCCGAGGGGGAGTCGCCTCCGTACATATCGCCTTCGAGCATGTAGGAACTTCTTTCGCTCGGATCCCAGTCCAGCCGGAAACCACCACGTTCCTGATGCCAGCCATCGAAATGGTTCGGGGAACGTTCCGGCCCGCGCGCGAAGCCCTTTCCATAAATGCGGTAGTTCAGGTGCTCGCCAGCGGCGCCTCCGTAACGGGCCTCGGCAATGACGTGACTTACGTTGCCGCTCAGGACCGAGACCAGCGCACCCTGAGTTTCTGAAGCCTTCTTAGTAATAATGTTGATTACGCCATCGGCGGAATTCGGCCCCCAAACCGTCGCGCCGGGCCCACGCACAACTTCGATTCGATCTATATCGTCGAGCACAAGATCCTGAACGTCCCAATACGTGCCAGCGAAGAGCGGAGTGTAGAGGCTGCGGCCGTCGATGAGTACGAGAACAGCCTTCGAAAAATTGGATTCCGATCCGCGAATGCCGACGGCCCATTGGTTACTGTCGATTCTGGCGACTTCTACGCCCGGAACAAGCCGCAGCGCTTCAGGAATGCTGGTCGCTCCAGAGCGCCGAATTTCATCGGCGGTAAGCACGTAGACTGCAGCGGGCGTTTGCCAAAGCTCTTCAGGTTCCTTGGAAGCGGTGGTCACTTCGATGTTTCCAAGTTGTTCCAGCGTGAGTTGCTTTACGGGATTGCTGGAGCTTTGATCAGATGGATCGCTTTGACCGGAAGCTATGGAGGAATTGGAAACGAGTGCCAATAACAGAAAGCACGAGACACGACAGAAGAATAAGGGAAATGTGGGGAGCCCTTCAGCCGAACGCTTGTTCATTATCTAGCGATTCCGCAACTTTGCCGTCGTTACGTTGCTCTATCAGCCGGCCAACCTCATTTACGAGTTCTTCAGGTTCAATATCCATCTTGCGCAACCACAGGTCGACGTCGGAGGACCCCTCCTGCGATGATGCCGACCCTGACAAGATGACAACCGGGACGTTGGGGCGCAGGAGTTTCATCTGTTTCGCGATTGCCGTCCCATTTTGACCAAATAGCGAATAGTCCATTAAGACGGCATCGACCTTCTCTGTACGGAATTTTTCAAGTGCTGTTTCCGCACCCTGGGCCTCCAGAACCACATAGCCGGCGGATTCGAAAAGCATTCTTCTAACTTTAAGTTGTAGTTCCTCATCATCTACGCAAAGAACAGTGGCTTTGGGCAAACGCTGCTTGCTTACGTCCTTTTCGTGCAGTTGGTCGAGAATTCCCGAGATGGTCGAGAGAAGAAGGTCGGGACTTTGGCCTTTCATGAAGTGCGCGTCAACCAAATTCAGCAGCGATTCAGGCAACTGGCCAATGGCAGAGACGGCGATCAGCGGCATGTGGGGATACTGCTCGCGAAGCCTGGTGGCGAGTTCAGTCCCATTCATTTCTGGCATGAGGTAGTCGAGAAGGACCAGGTCGGCAGCCTTGCCCTGTGCCAAGGCACGGAGGGCACTTTCGCCCGAATTGGCGGTGTGCACTGAGTATCCGGCAGCCTCAAGAACCAGTTTCCGCAGCTTCAGCGTGTTGGGATCATCGTCAACGCACAAAAGCTCTCGACGAGGGGAAGTGCGTTCTGACCTTATTGTTTCAGCCATTTACCAAGCTCGAACCCTGAGCCACTCATCATGTCAGGTCGAGACCTGCTGCACCATACAGCAATGACCCGATAACAGGCGGGTAACTGGCACAAACGGGCCATTTGGTAAGGGTTTGCGCTCTTGGGCCGCCATTCGCCGGTAAAAGCACGGAACTTACCGAATACTTGCGGCGAGTGTTTTCTTGAAACGCTATTTTGCGAACAGATCAACACAGAGGAGCAGTCGTATGGCACGCAATCATCAAAGCCCGCTTTGGAACGAAGACCTGGTAATGGCAATCGCGCTGACTTTCGCGGGGCTGATGGCACTGGAAGGTAAACTGTTCCCGGCAATTTCCGTTTTAGATTCTTCGGTAGTAAACCGGCTGCTGGATTGGAAACTGCTGGAGTGGTGGCCCGTGCTGCTCATCGTTGCCGGCGCGGGTATCTGGGTTCTGAAACTTCGTTCTGACCGCAGACGGAAGCAGCCGCGGACGACGCTCGAAGGATGGAGGTAAGAATGAACGGCGACAACACAGAATTTAAGCGTGATCGCGGGCCGGTGATAGGCGGAGTCGTCTTTATTGTTGTGGGAAGTTTTCTGCTGCTTGAGAAGATGGGCTGGCTTCCGAGCGGGTTCGTGCTGCACTTCTGGCCGATGATCTTCGTCGTAGTCGGAATTGTGAAATTAGTGTACGCGGGAGGCCGGCCCACTGGAGCGGTGCTCGTGGGAGTGGGAGTACTACTCCAATTGCGCGAAATGGATGTAATTCACCTAAATCTCTGGGATCTGTGGCCGGTGCTGATCATTGTTGCGGGCCTGGCAATGCTTTGGCAGGCACTTTGGCGAGAAGCGCCGGCGGTTACTGGAGACCCACAGTTCGATGCATTCTATGTTTTCGGCGGCGGCGACCGGCAGATAAGCAGCAACAACTTCAAGGGTGGGCGGCTGATGGCCATTTTTGGCGGCTACAAAGTAGATTTCAACCACGCAGAAATAGAGGGAGACAAGGCCGTGCTTGAGGCGAATGCAATCTTTGGCGGCGGAGAAATTCGCGTCCCAGAACACTGGCACATTGTGCAGCAAGGGGTGGGCATATTCGGCGCCTACGAAGATAAGACCCGGCACTTCCAACCTGACCCATCAAAGCCGACCAAGACCCTGGTGATCCGCGGCGTAGCAATATTCGGCGGGATTGAAGTTAAAAACTGACACACGGAAATGCACCCGATCTTAAACAATTTTCGCAGGCTATTGCTGTACATCTCGGCATGGGGACCGATCACAGCGATTCTGCTTTATTTGTTCGCGTCGCTGGGCGGGCTGAACTGGGGACGAGCGACTCTACTTGCGATACCGCTGTGTCTGGTCTACGCGTTTGTTTGTCTTTCAGCGTGGTACTCGTGCCGGGGAATTTCACTCAAGACATCGGGCGCGTGGCTGGCGCATTTGGTCGCGGCAATCGTAGCGAGCCTTCTATGGATTGTGATCGCTCGTGGCCTGGCTGACGCTATGTCAACTGCAGAGATGTTTCGAGGCCTTGATCAACAACTCGCGCGCGTGTATCGAATCCTCTTCGGAACCGGCGTGCTGCTTTACCTGCTGGCGGTGGCTCTCCACTACATTTTGCTTTCGCAGGAGGCGGCCAGCGAAGCCGAAAGGCGCGAAGTAGAAGCGACGCTGCTGGCACGGGATTCGGAGCTAAAAGCGCTGAAGACGCAGGTCAATCCACATTTCATTTTCAACTGCCTGAACTCGATCAGCGCACTGACGTCGAGTGATCCGGTGACCGCGAGGGAAATGTGCATCCGCCTAGCAGAATTCTTACGCAAGACGCTTGGATTGGGCGAGAAACGGCAAATTGCTTTGGGAGAAGAACTCGAACTAGTGCACGCATATTTGTCTGTGGAGCAGATTCGGTTTGGACAGCGACTCAAATTGGAAGAAAACGTTGCGTCTGCGGCAACGGCATGTCTGGTTCCACCGCTCTTGCTGCAGCCGCTGGTCGAGAATGCGGTCCGGCACGGCGTTGCAACGCTGGCGGAAGGAGGATGGATACGGCTGGAGATTGAAAATGGATCGCCTGAGAAGCTGTCGATCCAAATCGAGAATAATTTCGATCCAGACACGCCGGCACGTCGCGGAACCAACATCGGGTTAAGAAATGTTCAGCAACGGCTGAATGCGACGTATGGCAGGCGAGCGCGCTTTGATGTGCGCACGAATGCAGACCAGTTTCAGGTGTTGCTGGAGCTTCCGGCGGAGAAAGCGTCATGAATGCCAGCTCAATGATTCGAGCCATGATCGTGGACGATGAAGACCTGGCACGGCAGATCATCCGCGAAATGCTGAAGCCGCATGCTGAAATCGACGTTATCGGCGAATGCGCGAATGGGTTCGACGCGGTCAGGATGATTGGCGAGCTGAAGCCTGACTTGTTGTTCCTGGATGTACAGATGCCGAAGCTCGACGGTTTTGAAGTGCTGGAACTGATCGCAAGAGATATCGCGGTGATATTTGCCACGGCCTACGACGAACACGCACTGCGAGCTTTCGAGGTGCACGCGGTCGACTATCTTCTGAAGCCGTTTCGCGCCGAGCGATTTGAAGCAGCTCTTGAACGCGCGAAGGAGCGAATTGGCACAAAGATGAGCGCCAGTCCAGAGCAGCTTTCGGCGGCAACGCGAGGGCCTACCGAGTATGCCGGGCGGATTGTCGTGAAAGACGGCACTAGAGTACACATCATTCCCGTAGAAAAGCTCGATTATGCGGAATCGCAAGACGACTACATCGCGCTCGCGAGCCAGGGGAAGAAATATCTGAAGCAGCAGACAATTACAAGCCTTGAGGCGGCCCTTGACCCAAAGAACTTCGTGCGCATTCACCGGTCTTATCTGATCAATTTGGAACGTGTAACGCGACTGGAGCCGTACGGCCGGGAAACGCACGTGGCGATACTGAGCGATGGCAGCCGATTGCCAGTGAGCCGCACAGGGTTGAAAAAATTGGAGTCGTTCCTCGCGGGCAAATAACTGAGGACCGGTCAGTCGCTGTAACTAGATAGCTACCTGCAAAGACGCACTGTCTTCGTGCGAAACGCTTTTTGGCATTGGGATAGTGACCAAAACCCGAGTGCCGGCATCACTCGAGTCGATCTGCAAGTCGCCCTGGAATTGCCGTACGCGTTCGCGCATTCCGCGGATCCCTACTCCAGAGCCTCTGGATTGAATTTCCGTCAGCTTCTGCTGGGACATGCCTTTGCCCTGGTCTCGAATTTCGAGCATAACGGAGCCTGCATCCCGGAAAATGCGGATTGCGGCGGTTTTGCTGCCGGAGTGACGATGAATGTTGGTCAACGATTCCTGAACCAGGCGAAATACGACAAGTTCCATGTCACGCGGAAGCCGTTCAAACCCTTCGTCTATTTCAAGCGTCATTTGAAGCCCGCTGCGCGAGCGAAGACCTTCAACGTACCAGGTCAGCGCAGCCCTCAGGCCGGCTTCATCCAGCAGAGGAGGATGCAGGAGATACGACATGGTGCGAATCTCCTGATGGAGTTGCTGGACAAGCTGTTCGGCATCGCGAAGCTGCTGATGTAGATCAGCTCTCTTGGGTGCGGATTTCCCGATCAAGGCAATAGTCATGCCAAGCACGGTTAATGTCTGACCTGCACTGTCGTGCAGCTCGCGAGCGATGCGTCGGCGCTCTTCGTCTTGGGCCTGCAGCAGGCGGCGTGAGAGATCCCGCAGCAGCTCAGACTGACGAATAATGTCGGAGTTGCGCTCCTCGATTTCCCGCGTGCGAGAGGCCACTTCGAGTTCCAGCCTCTGAGCAAGTTCGCGATACTTCTCTTCACTCTCGCGCAGGAACAGCACCGTCTGCTTTCGCTCAGTAATGTCGCGCGCGACTTTTGACGCGCCGATGACTTTTCCAGCAGCATTTCGCACCGGCGAGATGGTCAGGGAAACATCGAGCAGCGTGCCATCCTTGCGCATGCGCACGGTCTCAAAATGATCGATGGGCTCGCCCCGACGGATGCGGGAGATGATTTCATCTTCCTCGTGATAGCGGTCGGGGGGAATAATGAGAGTAATGTGACGGCCAACGGCTTCTTCTGCCGAATAGCCAAAGATGCGTTCAGCGCTCTTGTTCCAACTGGTGATGATTCCATCGAGGTTCTTGCTGACAATCGCGTCGTCGGATGAAGCAACGATCGAGGCCAGCAGACTGGCTTCCCGCGCGCGACTCTCGATGTCCCTGCGAGCCAGCACTTGCTCGGTAACATCGACGACGTGGACCAATATTCTTTCGACGGCGCCGCTCATTCCACGTTGCGGCTGGTAAATGAAGTTGTGAAATACATCCTGAGGAACGCCTGCACTATTGTTCAGTATGACTTTTGATTCTTTTCCGATGTGCGGAACGCCGGTCGCGTAAACCTGATCGAGAAGACCCAAAAATGGTTGCCCTTCAAACTCGGGCAAAGCTTCACGCACAGTTTTACCGACAAAGTCTTCAGGCCGGCTACGGCCGGTGAGTTTCAGGTATTCCTGATTGACGAACGTGTAGCGGTGATCTGGTCCGCTGAGCAGGCAAATTGCCGCGGGGATATGCGAAAAGAGTTCATTCAAGCGCTTGCGTTCGAGTTCGCTTTCGAGCATCAGTTCGCGTTGCAGGTGGGCACTGTGGGAACGAAGTTTTGCCATCGAGAGATGCGAACGCACGCTGGCGGCCAATTCGCGCGCAGAAAAGGGCTTTATCAGGTAGTCGTCAGCTCCCGCCTGGAGGCCCTCGACGCGTGATTCTTCGCCAGCACGCGCCGAAAGGAGAATTACCGGGACATGGTTAAGCTTTGCATTGGCGCGGATGGCGTTCAGCAATGCAATACCATCCATGCGCGGCATCATGATGTCAGAAAGAATGAGGTCCGGGGGGTGCTCGAGCACGCTCTCCAATGCCGCTTTTCCATCAGCGACAGTTACGACTTCGTACTCTGTGGCCAGAAGACGGCGCACGTACTCGCGCATGTCAGAGTTGTCGTCGGCGAGCAGTATTCTGGCTGATGTTGCAGTTCCCCGTTTTGGCGGTTTGAGAGGCTCCGCCGAGGACAGTAGAGCTGCGGCCGCCGAATCGCGAGCTTCGATTCCCTGATGTGGCAGCCATTGCAACGCTTCTTCCACGAACGCCGCGCCGCGAATTCCTTCAGATACCTGTGTGCGCTCCCCGACCACGCGCTCCTGAGGCAGATGATCTTTGCCGAACGGAATTGTGACCGAGAATTTGCTGCCGCGATCAACCTCGCTTTCAACACGGACACTGCCACCGTGCAGCCGGGCAAGCTCCTGCACCAGGGCCAAGCCGATTCCGCTACCCTCGAATGAACGACCGCGAGCATCCTTGACGCGGTGAAAACGTTCGAAAAGACGGGGAATCTCGTCGGCAGGAATTCCGGTACCTGTATCACTTACCGAAAGTTCAACACCGGAGTCAGCCGGCTGTAGAGAAACTTTGATCTCTCCATCGAAGGTGAACTTAAACGCGTTGGAGAGAAGGTTGAAAACGATCTTCTCCCACATGTCCCTGTCAACGTAAACCTTTTCCGGTAAATCGCTGCAATCGACAAGCAGGCGCAGGCCGGCACGTTCAATCACAGAACGAAAGACACTGGCGAGTTCGGTGGTGAGAAGAGAGAGATCCGTCGGTTCGTACGACGCTTGAATGCGGCCGGCTTCGATGCGAGAAAAGTCGAGAAGAGCATTTACCAGCTTAAGCAGGCGGAGTGAGTTGCGATGCGCAACCTCGAGGCGCTCACGCTGAGCCTCTGGCAGCTCACCGGCCGCCGCAAGCATGTCTTCGAGCGGCGCAAGCATGAGGGTAAGGGGAGTACGGAACTCGTGACTCACGTTGGAGAAAAAGGCCGTCTTCGCGCGGTCCAGTTCCGCAAGAGCTTCGGCTCGGCGCCGCTCCTCTTCATATGAACGCGCATCGGCGACACCGCTCGCGATTTGGTGAGCCACGAGCTGGAAGAATGTTCGATAGCTCTCGTCGGGAAGTTTGTGCGGATTCACCCCTGCCAGGAGCAATCCGACATTGTGTTCCTGCCCAAACTCGCCAACTGGCAAGATCATTGCCTTTTGTGCCGGAAGTTTCCATGCACCAAGCGGAACGCACTCGGCGCAAGCTGTAAGATCCAGTTCGTGCGGCTCGCGCGAACGTGCAGCTTCAAGCAGGCGGGAAACAAACGGAGATCCGGGTTGAGCCAGAACAGAAGCAAAGGGAGATGTGGGCTCCAGACCGGCTGTGCTAAGAACGCGAACACTATTGTCTGCGTCAGCCTTGCAAATTACAGAAAACGGAATGTCGTTTTGGTTCTCGGCCAGGGCTTCACCAGCAATGTGTAGCGCATCGGGCACACTCCTCGCATGAACCATACGAGCCGCCAGGTCGCGTAGGGTCCGCAAACGCCGCTCTCCGACGACTTTTTCGGTAGTTTCCATCACTGCGGTGAAAACGCCGCCAACGGAACCGGTCTCAACACGGATAGGACTAAAGGAGAACGAGAAGTAGCATTCTTCGGGATATCCACGACGTTTCAGCAAAAGCAGGAGATCGTCTGACCACGTTGCCCGCCCTGAGTCCACTACACTGTCAAGCATGGGACCAATTGTGTCCCAGATTTCCGCCCAGCAAACCCGGCAAGGTTGTCCCAGCGCCCACGGGTGCTTGCTCCCGAGGATGGAGCTGTACGCATCGTTATAGAGAACGACATACTCCGGACCCCAATACATAACGATCGGAAATCGGGACGCCAAACAGATGCTGACGGAGGTTTTCAAACTCTGCGGCCAACTTTCCATTGGACCCAGAGGTGTTCTCGACCAGTCGAACGCGTGCATCCGTGCGGCCATTTCGCCTTCGCCTCTCAGAAAATCGAACTCCGAAAACGCCGCGGCGGCTTGCGACTGAGGTTCGGCAGCCTTTACCGGCTGGAGACTGTCTCCGTTGCTGCCTGAAAGCTTACCCAGAAATTCAAAGAGATCCTGCGAAACACGCGACTTTTGAATGAAACCGAGGGCACCCACGTCAGCCGCGGACCGGCGCATGACCTCCGCGTCATTTTGGCTGATGATCAGAATTCGGGAATCCGGCTGTGCCTTGCGGATGGCACGGGTCGCGTCCAACCCGTTCATCTCGGGCATCGAGACATCCATGAGGATAAGGTCGGGGTTAAGGCTCTTTGCTTTGCGAATGGCATCACGGCCATCAGCAGCTTCGCCACAGACGCGCCACTCGTCACGCGATTCAATCAGTGAGCGCAGACTGCGACGGAAGACGTCGTGGTCGTCTGCGATCAAGATTCGTGTTGCATTCACGAGGATTCCTCGATTCCGCAGTGACTCTCCCCTGGGTCAAGGGGACCCAAGACATAAGGATGAGATGTGATTTTCAGAGGGTCTCCAGCATGTTTGCAGACCAACGCCAAACCCCGCACCAAATTGCTCTTGCAAGGATGCACCAGAAAGTAAGTACCTCGGAATACAGTATTTCCTGTAGGAGCAAAAGGCTTTGTCTCGCGAGAATGTAGCGTTGCTCCGGGCTTGTTCGTCACCTCGAGCGGGCTGGATGCGACACTCCCGGAGCATCGCTTTGCATTCGCGTTTACAATCGTTGGTTTCAGTTTACGAGTATCCGACCGCCACATTGCTCCAGCAATTGCGCTCAGGGGGGACATTGAACCGACTACTTGTTTTGTTATCCGCATTAGTGCTTGCTCCAATTGCAGCCGCTCAGCTCGATAACTCCACCAGGCAACTGTCGCACGACATTTTCAAACAACTGATTGAGATCAACACCACAGATTCTGTCGGAAACGTGACCACAGCGTCAGAGGCCATGGCACAGCGGTTTCGCGATGCGGGGTTTCCGGACAGTGACATCTACATTGGCGGACCGAACGACCGCAAGAAGAATCTTGTTGTACGGCTGCACGGTTCGGGAAAACACAAACCGGTGCTCTTGATCGGACATCTCGATGTGGTGGAAGCGAAGCGGGAAGACTGGACGACGGACCCGTTCCAGTTTGTTGAGAAGGACGGATATTTCTATGGCCGCGGCACGCAGGACATGAAAGACGGCGACGCGATCATGGTAACAACGCTGATCCGGTTCAAGAAGGAAGGCTATGTTCCGGACCGCGACATCATTCTCGCGCTCACGGCGGATGAAGAGGGCGGCAAATCAAACGGAGTGGATTGGCTGCTGAAGAATCAGCGCAAGCTGGTGGATGCGGAGTTCGTATTGAATCACGACGGCGGCGAAGTGCAGATGGATCATGGCAAGGCGCTGGCCATGGTCGTGGACGCGACGGAGAAGCTTTACTCGGACTATCAACTGGTGACGACCAATCCTGGTGGGCACAGTTCCCTGCCGCGTCCGGACAATGCGATTTACGAGCTTGCTGACGCGCTGCTCAAAGTTCAGCAGCACAAGTTTCCGTTTGAGCTGAACAGCGTGACCCGCGCCTACTACGAGCACCTTGCCAACGTTGAGAGCGGGGAGCGGGCGGCGGACATCAAGGCGATTTTGAAGACGCCGCCTGATCTGAGTGCGGTCGATCGGCTTTCGAAAGACCCGATCGACAATTCAAAGATGCATACGACTTGTGTTGCAACCAGACTAGCGGGCGGTCATGCGAACAATGCGTTGCCGGGGCGTGCGGAAGCTGTGGTGAACTGCAGAATTCTGCCAGGGCACTCGAAGCAAGAAGTTCGAGATGAACTGGCGAAGGCCATTGGTGATCCGAAAGTTGAACTCCGTTACATCACGAATGCGGGCGCGGTCCTCGAAAATATTCCTGATGAACGTTCCTACGCACCACCACCCCCTCGGGCCGAAGTGTTTGACTCGATCAAGGAGGTGGCGGCGAAGATGTGGCCGGGGATTCCGGTGTTTCCGACCATGGCGACGGGCGCGTCGGATGGCGTGTACACGATGGGGATGGGTATTCCCACCTACGCAGTATCAGGAGTAGAGACGGAGCGAGATGATCATCGGGAGCACGGAAGAGATGAACGGGTTCCTGAAGAGGCGTTTTATAAAGGCGTGGATTTTTATTATCGATTTATGAAGACGCTGACCAGTCACTGACCATGTGGCGCGGACACTCTTGTCCGCGATATCGGTTCAGACCTCATCGGACGAAAGTCCAATTTCCCGCCCTCTCGCAAAAAAACGCGAGAAGGGTGGGGCAACCGCGAGTCACCTCTACTGAGAGATTCGGTAGAGCACGCTGGCGTGCGGACGCACGGTCACGAGTAAGTGGTCCTTTTCACCAAGCGTAGTCTTGGTCCATAAATCTCGGACTTGAACGATAAACGCGTTGATACCGACTTTACTCCAGGGTAAATCGACGTTCGCAGCATCGTCGCCGAGGTTGAAGACGGCAAGGTAGCGATCTCGTTCGTCCGGCGCGTCAGCAATCCAGGCGCGAATGTTTCCGCCCTCATAAATCTGATGACCGCCTTTACTGTGCTGATTGACGGCGAGCACTTCGTCGTTTGTGATGAGCGCCAAGGTTGCAGGATCGAGGCTGGGCAAATCGCCGCCAAAAATCAGTGGCGAACGAAAGATTGACCAGAGAGTCATCACCGTCTGCTGCTCATCAGGAGTGAACTTTGAGGGCGAACCGCCGCCTTCTTTTGCTGTGACCCGCAACTTCCCGAAGGGAAGCATGTCAGCATCCGGCCAGGTGTCGTTCTTGCCGACGTACTCAGCCCAATCGCGTGTGTAGTCGAACTGCTTCCGAAGCAGCTTCCAGTCGTCCCAGAAATCGTCAGAGATGCGCCACATCTGCGCGTATTTTTCGAAGAACTCTGCTTCCGAAATTGGCGCTGGACCGGGCGAAATGCTTAAGACAATCGGACGGCCAGTTTTGCGGATTGCAAGCGAGAGCGCTCTGATTTCGGCAGGTTGGTAAAGGTGACTGCCCATATCGTCGGCCTTGATGAAGTCGACTCCCCACGATGCGTAGAGTTCGGCAATGGAATCGTAGTAGGCCTGTGAACCGGGCTTCGTGGTATCGACACCCCACATGTCGGGATTCCAGCGACAGGGATTGTCTTTATCGGCGACGTCGGCTGCGCGATATTTCGTGCCTTTGATCCGCGTGTTCTGTTCGACAGCCTGGCGCGGAATGCCGCGCATGATGTGAATCCCGAACTTCAGGCCCTTGCTGTGAACATAGTCGGCGAGCGGCTTGAATCCGGCGCCGTTCGCTGAGGACGGGAAGCGATTCACGGCCGGAGTGAGGCGTCCGTATTCATCCATCGAAAGCTTCGTGCCGGGGGCATAGTCGTGGCCCTGCGCATTCGGCTCATACCACTGGATATCGACGACGATGTATTTCCAACCGTGGCCGGCAAGATCACGCGCCATGGCGTCGGCGTTGGCTTTTACCTGCTCTTCGCGGACCGTGGTGCCGTACGAGTCCCAACTGTTCCAGCCCATGGGAGGTGTGGGATCGGGAGGTTGATTGGTTTGGCTGCAAACAAAGGTGGTACAAAGCAGGAAGGCCGGGACTGCAAGAATCTGCGCAGCTCTAATCAAAGATGATCCGTCTCAACTATTCTTGGGCCGAAACAGGAAGCAATATAGGCCACCAAGAACGATCAATAACCCTCCCCACCACACGGGGGCATGCAGTTCGGCCAAGACAGTGTCGGGCGGATGCGAGAGCTCCACCAGACCGCTTATAAAAATAAGCACACCATAAATCAGCAAAAGCACGCCGACGAAGAACCAGACCGGGATTATGTGATGTTTTCCTTCAGTCATCAGATCTCACCAGAAGATGATTTGCAAAATCACTAGCAACACTAAAGCTGCAGTCCCCCACACCACCGGCCGGTGCCAGAAGCTGGTGTGCTCTTCGTGCGCCAGCGGTGTCAGGCTGTAAACCAAACCCACCAATTCCTGATCCGGCTTCGGCTTGGTAAGAAGCGTGACCAGCACGGTAACTACGACGCA
>DAIPJJ010000307.1:0-2373 GCA_036770325.1 Terriglobales bacterium | reverse complement strand
CGAGGCAAAGCATGAATGTCCATGTGACGTACAGGCTTCAGCGAACTCCCGACATCGACAAAGAAATTCAGCACTGGATCAGCAAAGTCCAGAGAAGACTTCAGGTTTTCCGGCCGGAACTCGTTCACTTGAAGGGCTCGGTCGAGCAGAATTCGCCACGTGAGGGCATAGTCGTAGCTCTGAATCTGCGGCTCCCATCAGGGCAGATGGCAGCACAAGAGGCTGCACCTTCTGCGACAGCGGCCATCAAAGCTGCTTTCGATGACCTGCTCTCTCAGATCGGCAAACATAAAGAGCTGTTGCGGAATTCTCATTCCTGGCGGCGGCATCGTGCTCTCGAGGGAGCGCCTCGCGGGAAGGTTCCGTTTGAGCAGACCTTAGCTGCCGTAGCTCCGCAGACGGCGACAGGTGAGGACATCCGCGCGTATCTCAACGCGAATTTTCGCCGGCTCGGAATTTATGTGGAACGCGAAATTTCGTTTCGAGAGAACTCCGGAGACCTTGAGCCGAATTCCGTAAGCTGGGAGGACGTTGTCGATGAGGCGGTCGCCCGCGCGCTCGACGAAAAAGTTGAGAAGCCGGATCGCATCACTCTGGAGCCGTGGCTATATCGCCTTGCGATTCGAACACTGGATGATTTCGAAGCACGTCACCACACCGATGGCGAAGGGGTCGACATTCAGTCAGCGCGTCGAGAAAGAAGTGAGCGCGCCAGCGATGAAGCCCGCTTGCAGTTTTATCAGCCTGATGAAGCGGTCACGGCCGAGAGCGTTATCGCTGACGGCCGGATGTGGACGCCCGAACAGATCGCCTACTCGGACGAGATGATCTCGCTCGTGCAGTTTGCACTCCGTCACGCCAACCGGCAGGACCGGGAAGCGTTCATCCTATTCGCCATCGAAGGATTTTCGCTGAAGGAAATCGCTGCCATTGTCGATCGCACGCCAGAGCAGGTGCGTCATTCGATTCAGGCCGCACGCGAGTCGTTGCGGAAGAACTTGCCCGTTGAAAATCTACTCAAGAAAAAGCTGCTTCAACACACAGGGACCATTCGGAGCACCGCATGATTTCCCGCGAAGAACTGAAACAACTCGCTGCTTTTGAAAGCCGCTACCCTGATGAGCTTGCAATCAGCTTTTATTTCAAACCGTTCACTCCGCAGGACAAATCGCATCGTGAAGAAACGATTATCGCGAAAGATGTTGTCCGGCGAACCATGCAAGAGCTGCAGGTCAACGGCGGCAATCGCGATGCGCTGAATGACCTGGGTAGAATCCTGCAACTCGCCGAAGCCCTGCACGGCAATTCGGCCCGGGCCAAAGCTGTGTTCGCGTGTGGCCGACGCGGGGTTTGGCAGGAAATCGATTTGCCCGACATCGCGGCTTCTACAAAACTGTTCGTGAATCGCCGCTTCCACTTAAAACCTCTTGCGCCTGTGTTTTCTGAATATCCGCGGTTGTGGATTGCGTTGGTGGACAGACATCGTGCACGATTTCTCGAGGTTCAATTTCAAGAGCTTCGCGAACAAACTGACTTGGTAAATCCAATGCCTCGCCACAGCCGCAGCGATGGATTCGGGGGTTACGACGGCGGCCACTCGCAGCGGCACCAGGAGGACGAAGTTCGCCGGCATTTTCGAGCGGTTGGCGAGTACCTGAAAAGTGCGGCTGAGAAAAAGCAATTCGAAGCGCTGGTCATCGGATGCCATGACGTCAATTGGCCCGATCTCGAAAGCCAGCTTCACACCTATGTTCGTAAGAAACTTGTGGGCCGGTTCTCGGCCGATCTGAGCGCGTTGACCGACGCGCAAGTCAAAGAGGAAGCAGAGCTGATATTGCACGGCTCGCTTCAAAAGTATCATCAGAGCCTAATTCGTGAGGCGGTCGAAGGAGCCAAGAGCAACGGCTTTGGCGTTACTGGCCTTCGCAGGGTTCTGCGAGCAACTGAACAAGGCGAAGTCGAGACCTTGCTCATGAGCACAGGGTACACTGCCCAAGCGGTCGAGTGCACGGGTTGCGGACATCTCGACTCACATCTTGTGCCCTATTGTCCGCTTTGCGGCCGCGCAACCCGCAAGCTCGATGACATTTGCGAAGCCCTGGTTCCGAATGCCATCAAAAACAATATTGGTCTCGTGCTCCTGCCACCAAGTGAGAATCTTGACCGGGTCGGGAACATCGCCGCGCTCCTGCGATTCCGCGCCGACCGTAACACCAACGAACTGGTAGCTTCATAATCTCGCAGTCCGGCTTCATGTCCAGCTTCTGCTTCACTAACGCCGTACCTCGTGAAGTGATATAACGTTCCTTCTTTCTTTATTCTTGCTACTAATTTTTTTCAAGGAGAAGTATGACCTTTTCCCGACGCGACTTC
>DAIPJJ010000224.1:0-6322 GCA_036770325.1 Terriglobales bacterium | reverse complement strand
CCGTGCACGGCGATGGCCTTGTCGGGCGTGCGGCGGGCGTGGTGCTCGAGCACGCTGCACCAGTTGAGGTCGGGTCGCATGGCGTCGCGGCTCATGCGCATGGCCTTCACCTGAGTAAAAGCGGTCCGCGATGCGAGCGGCATGCTCGAGTTCGGGTAGGAAGTCTGATTTAACCAGCGCCGGGTATTTCTCGGGTGCCTGTTCGAGAAGAGATTGCGAGAGCAACTCGGCGGAGCGCAGAGCGTAGTAGAGACCCTCACCGGTGATGGCGTCAACGAAACCCGCCGCATCACCAATCATAGCCCAGCCATTTCCAGAGACGGGGCCATTGCGCAGTGCAGCAGGTGTTAACGAAGGAATAATGTGAGCGTAGAACGTCCCGCCGTGGTGCGTGAGGCCGAATTGGGGAAGCGACTCCTCGAGTAGCCGGCGCAGCTCGGCGGTGTTTGCCCCTTGCATGTGGCCGCAAATGCCAGCGGAAAAATGGTCAGAGCGGGGGAAAATCCAAATGTATCCGTGAAGATCTTTCGGAAATTTGATTTGCACAGTGTGATGGTTGCCAAGGATGTAATATCCGGCGGCGACCATGAAGTTTTCCGGACCGAGTGGTGGAGCGAACCGAGTGCGGAGCGAGTTACGCGCCCCCGCCGCAAGGACAACAAAATCAGCTAAGTAAGTTGCTGATGCGGTTTTGAGTTTCCACTCGCCTGGGCTGCCTTCGATGTGAAGAACGCGTTCTCGATGCAGGCGTGCGCCGGAGCATTCGGCGCGGTCGAGAAACAGTTTGTTCAAAGTAAGGCGCGAAAAGATTGCGATCTGCTGCCCAAGGCGAAAAGAAACTTTGCGGCCTTTTGGCGAGATGAGTTCGCAGTTCTCGATCCAATTGCGCGCAACTTGAGCATCGCGCAGGATAGGCCAGCGATCGAGAGCTTTGGGCGTGATTCCGCCGCCACACGGCTTTTCCCAGGCCAGTTTTTCGTCAAAGAGGAGGACTTCACGTCCGGCGCGGGCGAGTTCTGCGGCGGCAAAGGCGCCGGCGGGTCCTCCACCTACAATTGCAATGCACCCGGCGTGCATGGTTCAAAGCATTTTACTTCCAGCGAAGATTTTCACCGCCAAGATCCCGCGAACGCAAAAGGGCGAAAAGCATTTAACCGCAGAGCACCCGATCTGACTGGAGGAATTGCCCGAGACACAGAGCTCGCATTGTGCGTTTGAGCGTTTCACAATGTGCGAGACACACGAGCACCCTAACGTGCATGCTTCGGGCGCAAGCGGCCGCAACTATTGTGGCTGCTGCGTCAGTCCCTGATAGATCGCGACTCCGGCGATGGTCAGGATCAGCACCGCTGAAGCTGTGCCCAGCACCTTCACAAATGGGGCGAGCCTGCTCACGCGATTCATGATCTCGACTTGCTCACGCGCCATGTGTGACTCGGATTCACCGAGGAAGAGCTGGTCATCCTCTTGCATTGTGAGGGTGCCGCGATAGATAAGCAGAGCAATCAGAGCGGCTGTTAATACTCCCCATGCGATCAGAAGCTCGAACAGAGTAGACATACAACACCTCGATACAGGCGAGCTGTTCTTGCGTTCCGTCTGGGACCGTGGACGAAGCTCCAACCTGGGAAGTTGGGTACGGCTCCGGGCAGAGTTGTTAAAGAAATTATAGTCCCGGGCTCAAGGGCCAAGCACAGAATTTTCAGGTCAGCAAGGTAGAAGCTGTTGTGAGCTGACGGGTGTACTCGCCCTTCGAAGAACGATTCAGCGCACGAATGGCGCGGTGCAGGCGACCACCAGACCGATCACTCCGAGCACCACGCCCGCCTGCCAAAACAGGCGGCGACCGGAAAGGAGTGTGATCGAGGTAACGACCAGGCCGATTTCAAGGAAGACCTCGCCGAGATCAAAACGGTTTGCGCGATCGCGCTCAAGCTTGGTTTCTTTCTCGAGTTCTCTGGCGCGTTCTTGTGTCTCGTCCTTTTGCTGCTGATATTTCTCTATTTCTTTTTGATTAGCGGCAAGCCATTCCGGGGCTTTCGCCTGGTCTTGAATGGCAAGGAAGCCCGCCTCACCGACGAGTTCCTGGTCCATATGCAAGCGGATGTCTTTGGCCTGGTAATAACTCCATTGATCAATAGCTTGCGATTGCAGTACGACTTCTTCGGTGTGCGCGCGATGGCCGAGAAGCGAGACTACCGCGACCAAGACCGCGAGAACCGCCATAGTGAGCGACACCGGGGCCATGGAAGGATTGTGCGCGGCATGTTCGGCGTGTTCCTGCAATTCCTGGAGTTCGTCTGGCATATTTGGAGAAAGTTGCTGGAATGTTAGCGGTAGCGCAGCGGGTAGGGCAAGTGGTGGCTCGGTGGCCAGTGATCAGTGGCCAGTTGTCAGTGGCTGGTGGGTAGGGTAGGCCTCATGATTTGTGGCGCTCGCCGAATTCCGTAGTCTGAGCCTTTGATGGCGGGCTGCGAGCTGCGAGCGGTGAGCAAACGTCAGTTCGCGATTATCAGCACTGATTACTGGCCGCCAGCCACGAATCACGAGCCACTAGCCACTGTCTTTTCACTCTCCCATTACTTTCACTATGACGCGCTTGTCGCGCTGGCCGTCGAATTCGGCGTAGAAGATACGCTGCCATGGGCCGAAGTCGAGGCGGCCCGCAGTGATGGGGACGATGACTTCATGGTGAATTAGAAGCGCTTTGAGGTGCGAGTCGCCGTTGGTCTCGCCGGTGTCGTGATGGTGGTAGTCCTCGCGAAATGGAGCAAGCTGCTCGAGCCAGTTGTCAATGTCTTCAGTCAGTCCTGACTCATTGTCGTTGACGTAAACCCCGGCGGTGATGTGCATGGCAGAGACGAGCACCATGCCTTCCTTGATGCCGCTCTTCTTCACGATGGCTTCGATCTGCGGCGTGATGTGGATGTACTCGCGGTGCTTGCGGGTGTGGAATTTTAGGTATTCGGTGTGGAACTTCATTTTGAAGAATCTTCTTCGGCTTGCTTTTTCTCAGGCCTGAGTAGCGGAAACAAGATTACATCGCGGATCGACTGCGAGTCGGTCAGCAGCATGGCCATGCGGTCAATACCCACTCCGACACCGCCAGCCGGAGGCATGCCGTACGAAAGTGCGCGGATGTAGTCTTCGTCCATCTGGTGGGCTTCTTCGTCGCCGCGTTCACGCTCCTTTAGCTGGGACTCGAACCGTCGGCGCTGGTCTTCTGGATCGTTAAGCTCGCTGAAGCCGTTCGAAATTTCCATCTGTCCGATGTAGATCTCCCAGCGCTCGGTCCAGTCGGGTTCATCGGCTTTCTGTTTCGAGAGCGGCGAGACCGCGGTAGGGAACTCGTAAATGATCGTGGGCTGCGTCAGGTGCTCTTCGGCAACGGCTTCGAACAACGCGGCGATGGTTTTCCCGGCAGGCTCGTTCCGGTCATAAGCCATGTGCGAGTGCGCTGAATTGAATCGCTGAACAAGTGCTCCAACCGAATCATGCGATGCGAAGTCGGAGAGCTGCGGCTTGGCCCCGGCGCGCTCAGGCCAGTATTCAATGATCGCTTCGCGCATCGTCAGACGACGCCAGTTTTGTTCTGACCAGTCGATTTCGGTGTCTCCCCATTTGGTTTTTGTTCCGGAGGTGACGTCTTTCGCGGCTTGGATGATGAGCGCCTGAGTCAGGTCCATTACACCGCGATAGTCTGTGTAGGCCTGATAGAACTCAAGCATGGTGAACTCGGGGTTATGGCGAGTGGAAATGCCTTCATTGCGGAAGTTGCGGTTGATCTCGTACACGCGGTCGAATCCGCCGACCGTGAGGCGCTTTAAATAAAGCTCAGGCGCGATGCGGAGATAGAGATCGATATCGAGCGTGTTGTGATGCGTGATGAATGGTTTTGCGACCGCCCCGCCCGCGATGGGTTGCATCATCGGAGTTTCGACCTCGATGAAGCCGTGCCCATCGAGGAAATTGCGGAACGACTGAATTAGTCTTGCGCGTTTCAGGAATACGTCGCGCACCTCGGGATTCATGAACAGATCGACGTAGCGTTGGCGGTAACGCAGTTCGACGTCTGTCAGGCCGTGCCACTTCTCGGGTAGAGGAAGCAGGTCTTTGGAGAGGAATGTAATCTCTTCGACATGGATCGTGAGTTCGCCGGTTCTGGTGCGGAAGAGATATCCGCTTACGCCGATGTGATCGCCAAGATCGAGCAGCTTATAGAGTTCGAATCCTTTCTCGCCGACCGCATCTTTCTTGACGTAAATCTGAAGCCGTTGACCGGCCTGTTGCAAATGCGCAAACCCGGCCTTGCCCATCAGTCGCATAGCCATGATGCGTCCGGCGACGCGGACGGTCACACGCGACGATTCGAGTTGCTCGCCGGATTTGTCAGAGTAGTCGACGAGAATTTGCGGAATCGTGTTTGTGAAGTCGTACTTCGTCGGATACGCGCGCTGGCCGAGCGCTTCGATCTGCTTCAGCTTCTCCAGGCGCAGTTTGTATATGTTTTCGTCGAGTGCCAAGAGGCGAGCCTTCGTGCAGAAAGATAAGGAAAGATTATAGAAGAGTCTGCTAAGTCATAGTCGTGAGCTTGTCTGAGTTAATAACCTGGCCGTGGGCGGATTTCTGTTTCAGTTCCGCCACAAGCGCATACACCAGATTCGCGTCGTCAACATCAGCAAAAACAGGGACATCTCCAAACGTAAATCGGCTAATGTTGCGCCTGGGGGATCGTTTCGAGCCGATTATCGGCAACTTTGGTCCGAACCAAACAGTACCTGGCTGATCTCCTTCTCGTTCCATACTCGGAATGGCTTCGAGGTAGATGACGTTCGTCTTTCGCCTCCATGCTTCCTGCAAGATCAGAACGCGTCGATTCGTAACTGCGTAATACGTCCGACGTTTCAACCATGCGTCGTAAAAGAAGCGTCCCCAGACAAAATATTGCCCAAAAATCAGAAACGGTACACCCCACAGCGTCATGAAAGTTGAGTGGTCGCGAACAACGCCCCATTCCCAAAAAATGAAAAACCCGGTCCAAATGATGCTGAATGGTATGACGTACCAGTCGTCGGAGTGGAAAATAACTCTCGGATTTGGCCGACCGGACCAAAGTAGTTGCTCGCCGGACAACAAGTCTGGTCGGAACTTCAAACAAAGATCGTTGCTGGCAGTTGACATGTCGCCATTGCCAAGTTCGGTAGCGATAACCAAAATAGCATTTTATGATTCGGCTCTTATAAAAAATTTAGAATTCCATTCGACGTTTTGGTAGTTACCATGGTACATTGGTACCAATGAGCGAGGCGCAGGAGTATCTCGTTGAGCGGGTGCAGACCGGAGTTCGAATCGAGAAGAGAGTTCTCAAGGTGTTGAAGGCATTTGCGGAGTATCACGACATCACTCTTGGCGACCTTCTCGAAGGCATCGTGCTGCATGCGTTCGATGGCAAGGCGCCGTTCTCGCCGGCATCGCTGGAGCGCATTCAGCAGCTCAAAAAGTTCTATGGATTGGAATTGGATTCCAGCGCCAGTCACAAATTAAAAGAAATAAGGAGCGGCCGAAAGAGGAGCGACAAATGAACGTGCTGCCGTCAATGAACCATCGCCTGAAGTGCGCGCTGATCGGGCTGCGATGGAGCCTGGCAATAGTGATCTTTATCGAGGCGGCGTTCTTTCTGTTCGGTCCGCAGCCGCGGCATGAATTCGCCGCGACGCATATGCCTGCCGCGGTTCGGCTGATTTTGGGATGGGGAGAGATTGCGGGCTCGATTTTGATTTTCATCCCCCGAGTGGCTGCCAAGGGTGCGTGGCTATTGCTGGCAATATTCCTGTTTGCGATCGTCGTTCATCTTCTGCACGGGATGACGAACGTTGGCGCATTGGTGATTTACTCGGGGGCAGCGTGGGTAGTGGCATCAAGCTGCGAATAGTCTCCATGAGGATTGTTGTGAGCAACGAAGAGTACATCGCGCAGTTCGAGGGCGGCGAGATCGCGCCCGAAAACTTCCACCATTGCGATCACGTGCGGCTGGCATTTGCTTATCTCAATAACTACTCCGTACTTGCTGCTCTTGAGAAGTTTTCGTGCGCGTTGAAAAAATTCGCAGCGGTGGCAGGAAAATCCGATCGTTACAACGAGACCATCACCTACGCCTATTTGTTTCTGATTCGGGAGCGCATGGAGCGTGGAGGCGCGACAGACTGGGAGCGTTTCGCAACGCAGAATCCGGATTTGTTGTTATGGCGAAACGGCATCCTGGATCGTTACTACGAAGAGTCGACGCTGAAGTCTGAATTCGCTCGTCGAGTGTTTGTTTTTC
>DAIPJJ010000032.1:0-28637 GCA_036770325.1 Terriglobales bacterium | reverse complement strand
GTACGTGTGCGAGGGTGGAAATCTACAGATATATGACACCGCCCAGGACATCGGTTCCGGCAATCAACTCCAGCTACAAAGCACGCAAATATCCATTAGCGGCCAGGCCATTGATGTGAAGCTGGCTGACTTCGATTGAATTAAACCATTTAGTCATTTAGCCATTGAATCATTGCCTGGATGGTTTTCGATGATTCAATGATCCGATGACTCAATCACTCAATTCACTTGGGCTGCAACATCAGGCGGTGAGCAGCGGATTTATCAACCGCCGCGGTTGAAAATGGCAGCACAAAGGTATAGCCGGTGTACCAGGCTTTCCACTGATCCGTGTAGTAAGGACTCAGAAAATTCCCCGCGTTTCCCGTTACCAAATTCAAGGTAGTCAGATCCAGATTCGACAGGTCTGCCGTGTATCTTTCGGACGGACCGTAGTCGCGCCCAGCGGCTTTTACTGTGTAAACGCTTCCCGATTGCGGTTGCGTCCCCGGTCCCGTCCAACGCCGCAAAACGGGAATTCTTCCGAGAACGAGGTTCTGGATCGTGGTCGAATTCGCCGGCCCCCATTTCCACCCATTCAGATTTGCCGGTGCGTTTTTCATGGTGTTTTCCACCGCGGCCGTGAATACCTCGTCGAAACTCGAATAGCCAGGCGGCAGCCACCGAGCGGGCTGGTGGGACAATGTATTTTCCAGCCATGCGGTCTCCATCATCCAGCGATAACTCTTCCAGTTCAGTGTTGCGTCTGACGGATCAGAAGGAGCTGCACCCAGCTTTGGTTCGAGCAGCAAGCGCATAATCTCAGTTCTCGCTCGGGAAACGATGGTAGGCGCGGCGGAGTTTGCGTCCATCTGACCGTTCCAGTCACGCAGGATGTCGGCGGCTTTCCGCGCCTTTGCTGAGGGCTTGCTCGCGTGATCAACTGCATAGACCAGCTTATCGGCAACTAGGCGATCCAGCTCCGAGTACACATCCATTTCCAACGCCAGCATGTCGGAAGAAGACAATTTTCTTCCTGATTCGAGCACGCGATAAATGCGATCGGTGCGCCAGGGAGCTTCCCACTCCACGCTGATCGAGTAAGGGTAGCCATCGGGAGCAATTCGTCCGTTTGCGGTGGCAATAATTCCGGATGGCGGATTCAGAACACTCGGCAGCTTGTCATAAGGAATGTAACCGGTCCATTCATGAGCGTTGTTGCTGCCATCAACGGGCAGGCTGCCGTCGCCGGCGGCACGGATTGGAACCTTGCCAGTCGTTTGATAGCCGATATTTCCGTCCACGTCGGCATACACAACGTTTTGTCCGGGCGCATCGAACCTAGAGAATGCCTGCCGGAATTCCTGCCAGTTCTGAGCAGAATCGACCTGAAAAAACGGATTGCGAATGCCATCGTAAAGTGTCCAGCGAAATGCAATTTTTCGTGTTTCCCCTGGCGAAAGTTCGGCCACGATCGGACCGTGCCGGGTGATCTGCACCTCCAGCACATTGTCAGCCTCGCCTTTGACGTGAATAACCTCATGCCGAGTTTCTGGGGATTTCCACCCCTCAGGAGTCAGATATTGGCCTTGATCGTTGAAGGTTTCGACATAGGCGTCCTCGACGGTGGGGCCAACATTTGTGCATCCCCATGCGATTCGACGGTTGTGGCCGACGATGACGTAGGGGTATCCGGGAAGCGTGACGCCAGCAACGTCGAAGTCTCCAGATCGCAGATGTGCCTCGTACCACAGGTTCGGCATTTGATGTCCGAGGTGCATGTCATTTGAGAGCAGCGGCTTTCCGGTCGTGGTGTGTGCGCCGGAAACGACCCAGTTATTTGAGCCGAGCGGGGCCGGGTCGTCACGCAGGAACTCTCGCAACCAGGGCTGCAGCAGTTCGGGACCAGGGGCAAGTTCCGTGACCGCGCCGGTGGATTGGGATTCACTCTGCGTTGGTACAGAATCCAGCACGGGTTTGGTCATAGTCGGCGGGTGGTCGCGCCACGACTGGTTCACGTATAAATCGGCAGTCAGTTCCGGCCCCAGCTTGGCAAGAATCTTCTCGCGCGTCAGAGCTGCTTTCGGGCTGATGCTCAAGGTTTGAATCATCTGATACGCGATCGCCAGCGAGTCCTCTAGCGTCCACGGTCGTGGCGAATAGTGCAGGAGGCGAAACTCAAGCGGAAGTCGATTGCGGTGAGATTCAATGAAAGCATTCACTCCGTGGGCGTAGGCTTCAAACTGATCGCGATCTTCCGGAGTTGCGGACTGCACTCCACGTTCGGCAGCCGCCCGAATTCCCAGGATTCGTTGCTGCCGGTCATGTTTCAACGCAGCCTTACCCACAACCTCGGATAGTTCGCCCTTTGCCGCCCGGCGCATCAAGTCCATCTGGAAGAGGCGGTCCTGCGCTGTAACGTAGCCTTGAGCAAAAAACAGGTCGTCCATTGTGGGCGCACTAATCGTCGGGGCACCGTGGCCATCGCGAATCACACTGACCGGCGCTGAAAGCCCTCGAATTGCGACCGTTCCGTCAATCTGTGGCAAGGCAGAACGGGCCATGGAATACAACCACACGACAAGCCCTGCGACTATCACGATTAGAAGAGATAAGACGATGCCCGCGCTTCGCCAGATTCGAAGGCGAGGGCGCGACGAAGGGGCCGCGACGAATGTTCCGGAACTCATGACTGAGAACAGAGATTGTAGGCCGCTGCCTGAGAAATCACAATTTAAGTGGAAATGTGAGCAGATTCGATCTCCGGCACTCAACAGTGCGTTTTTGCCCGGCAGCGCGGTGGGCCAGTATGATCTCTAAGGACCCTGCATGCTCTGTTCATATTGCGATGCGCCAATGCCTGAAGTCAGCGCCTTCTGTCCTGCCTGCGGACGTTCAACTAGTTCCGATGTATTTGAAAAACATGACCTTCGCTCTCCAATTCTAGGAGCCGTCGCGTATGTCGGGCTGGTCCCTGCGATCGTGTTTCTGCTTATTCCGGCCCTGCGTGAGTCGCGATTCCTACGATTTCATTCGTGGCAATCGATTCTGTTCACGCTTGCGTCCATCGTGCTCGGGCTCATATTTCGGTTACTGTACGCGATATTCTCGGTGTTTCCGGTTTTTGGGTTGCTCATAGCGTGGCTCGTTGCCGGTGTCGGTTCACTCGGTCTGTTTACACTTTGGCTGGTGCTAGTGGTAAAAGCTGCACAGGGGCAGAAGCTGGAACTGCCAGTCTTAGGACCCTTGGCTTTAAGGATTGCCGAGAGGAAATCAGTCTGAGCAACCGTTGCTGATTCTGTTGAGCTTAGAGGCGTCACCCGAACGTGCCTTGACAGGACCCTGCCCGAGATGTCATTCCTATTTCCTTTTAGGCAAGGACAAACGCGATCCAGGAGAAAAGGGGATTGTTTGAAAGTTAAGGTCTTTTACCACGATCGTTGTTTCGACGGTGCATCTTCGGCTGCGCTTTTTTCGCGGTTCTACGCCGACCGCATCCGGAGTGATGTGGAGTTTATCTATTCCGGCCTTTTGCATCGTGCCGGAGCACTGTTCGACGAGGTTGAGTTTGATGGCGACGAGAATGCGATCGTTGATTTCAAGTATTCGAGTTCGCCAAAAATCACCTGGTGGTTCGATCATCACCAGAGCGCGTTCCTGTCACCAGAGGACGCCGCACATTTCGAGCAGGACACGAGCAGCCGCAAATTTTACGATCCCGATTTCAAGTCGTGTACGAGTTTCATTGCAACCATTGCCGAGCAGCGCTTCGGCTTCAATCCTGCATCCGTCGCCGAACTGGTGCACTGGACTGACATCATTGATGGGGCGCTTTATCCCGACGCAAAGACTGCTGTTGAAATGAAAGAACCGGCCATGCAGCTCACCATGGTGATCGAGTCGACACAGGAGCGAGACTTCGTTCCGAAATTGATCCCGTTGCTGGCCAGCAATCCACTCACTGAAGTAGTGAAGGCGCCCTTCGTAGCTTCCTTATTGCCGCCGTTGCTGAAGCGACACCAGGATTCGGTTAAGGTCCTCGAAGAGCGTATCGAATCACGTGATGGCACGCTGTTTTTCGATATCACAGACCATGATCTTGAGGGTTATAACAAGTTCGTGCCCTACTATCTCCATCCGGAATCGATCTACAGCGTTGGGCTGAGTAAGAGCAGTTTTCGGGTGAAAGTGTCGGTGGGATCGAACCCTTGGGCTCCGAGTCCTCCGCGGGTAAATTTGGCAAAAGTTTGCGAGCGGTATGGCGGCGGCGGTCATGCGCGAGTGGGCGCCATTTCGTTCGATGTCAACCAGTACGCGGCGGCGGTTGCGGCGGCGCGGGAGATCGTGCAGGAGCTGCGGGCCAGTGTTCGCACCGGCTCCTGATCCAGCATTTACGAACGCGAGTTTCTCAAGGCGTTTACACTGAACTGAACACCATTCTTCGTCTTCCGATGCACTCAGGTCTACAAGTTGAAGCTGCCGCGGTGAGGGTCGAGCATCGCCGCCGGCTCCAGGCACTGAGGACGATTGCGTTGATGGAATTGGCGAAGGGCATTGCGGTTCTTGCCGCAGCAGTAAGTCTCTATTGGGTTGACCCCAGTGACGTGGCGGACGCCTTTTTGGATTTCCTGCACATCAGTCCGGATCATCATTTGGCTCAAATTCTGTTGCACTCTGCCGATGTGTTAAGTAACGCCAGTATGTGGTCGGTCATATTGCTGGCCTGTCTTTACTCTGGCCTGCGGTTTGCAGAGGCTTTTGGACTGTGGAATGCGCGGGCATGGGCGGAGTGGATCGCTCTGGTCTCGGGCGCGATTTACATTCCCTTCGAAGTCGTTAAACTGGCGCACCGGGCGAATCTTTTCCATGTGAGTATTCTGCTGATCAACCTCGCAGTGGTCGCATACATGTTCTATTTGCGCATCTACTTGCCGAGACTCAGGGGAGTGATCGCGCGCGTCCATTAGAATTGGACAACCGGCATTCCTCACTAAAACTTGCTTACAAGAAGACAATTTCTTTCCACCGGCGCGGTAGCCGTCGCTGCTGGCGCCGCATTTGGTGCGGATGGGCTACTGGAATCGTACCGCGTCGAGGTCAAGAAATTCGACGTGACTCTTAAGCGGCTTCCGCCAGCGTTTGACGGATTCACCATCGCGCAATTGAGTGACTTCCATTACGAGAAACATTTTTCGGCCGTTCCCATCCGTAAAGCTATTGATTTAGTAAACGGATTACAACCCGACCTCATCGTGCTGACAGGGGATTTTGTAACCGTAGGGACCTTCGAATCCAATTCACATGCAAAGCGATATGCGGCCCACGCTGCGGTGCCTTGCGCTGAGATTCTCGGGCTCATGCATGCGCGGCTGGGTAAATACGCTGTACTCGGGAACCACGATGCGTATTCGAACGCTCCGTTCATCATCGAAGCGCTGCTCGCCCAGGGCATTCCGGTTTTGAAGAACAGGTCAATTCCGATCGAACGTGACTCCGCGCGGTTCTGGCTGGCGGGAATTGACGACGCCCTCGAAGCTCAGCCTGATCTCGATGCTGCCATTGAAAAAATTCCCCGTGAGGAAGCCATTGTTCTACTGGCCCACGAACCCGACTTCGCTGACGAGGCCGCACAAGCCCCGATCGATCTTCAACTTTCGGGCCATTCTCACGGCGGTCAAATCTGGATTCCCGGGATTGGCGCTCCCTGGTTGCCCCCGTTGGCCCGAATTTACCCACGCGGCCTTTATCAGGTTGGGAACCTGGTGCTATACACAAACGTCGGAGTTGGCACCATTCGCGTTCCCATCCGTTTGAATTGTGTGCCAGAAGTGACGCTGATCACGTTGAGGTCGGCTCACCCCTGAAGTCAACCCGTCACGCGATCAGAAATGAGCCAAACAGGCTGTACAGCAGCACCGCAAGCACGATCAAGGTGAAAGCAACGTACATTCGATCTCCTTCGGCTGCGAATGCTACCGCAGAAAAAGCCACACGCACAATTGGAGTTGCGATCAATAGTAAAAGTCCTAGTTGAATAACGCCCAGGGCATGGCCACCGAACGCGTAGCCGACCACTCCGTGGACAGTTTTGAGCTGCTCCGGTTCACTGTGAAATACGCGATAAGAGATACGTGCTCGCGGATGCGCGCCAAGGTATGGCACCGCACCTGCAATTACGACCAATGCGGCAATAACAACACCCGCGCGCAGCAGGTTTGCAATCATGGTCTCAACACGCTGGTCATCGAGATGTTTGAGGGACACTAGAATCCTCCAGTGATGGCTTTCAACATCATTTCAAGCCCAAGCAGCACAATTACTCCGCTGAAGATCAGCCTTAACAGTTGCGTTTTGGTCTTCACAAGCACCCTTGTTCCCATCAGCGATCCAATCAGTACACCAATCATCACTGGCATTGCCAAGCCCGGGTCAATGTAGCCGCGGCTCAAATAAATGCCAGCGCTTGCAGCCGCGGTCACGCCGATCATGAAATTGCTCGTGGTGGTCGACACTTTGAACGGAATCTTCATTGCCTGGTCCATTGCCACAACCTTCAGCGCCCCTGATCCAATGCCTAGAAGCCCCGAAACCGTGCCCGCAATGTACATGACTCCAAAGCCAAGCGGCACGCGATAGACGTTGTAGTGGCGAATCCCGCTCGTATCGGGAAAGTCGCCATTCATCTTTAGTTTGGTCGCGAGCGGATCCGGAGGCTGCTCGCCGTTTGTCCGAGGACGCACGCGACGCGAGACGTAAGCGGAGTAAATAAGAACCACACCAAAAATTATCCCGATTGCACTGGCTGGCACTTTCGCGGTGAGATACGCCCCAAACAAAGCTCCCAGAGTGGTCGCGATTTCAAGAAACATGCCGATGCGAATATTCGAAAAGCCTTCCTTAACGTAGGCAGCAGCCGCACCCGAGGAGGTTGCGATCACCGACACCAATGACGCTCCGATGGCGTATCGCAGATCAACATGGAAGAAAATCGTGAGCAGCGGAACCAAGACTACGCCCCCGCCCAAGCCGGTCAAAGCGCCGAGAAAACCGGCTGCTAACGAGCCTATCCAGACCAGAAAG
Source organism: Terriglobales bacterium (assembly GCA_036770325.1). Classification (GTDB taxonomy): domain Bacteria; phylum Acidobacteriota; class Terriglobia; order Terriglobales; family Acidobacteriaceae; genus Gp1-AA145. The sequence goes on along the minus strand of DAIPJJ010000032.1, from coordinate 21,578 downwards.
GTGAATGCCAGAACGTTCATTCGAGCTAGCTAGTCTGCCACAAGCACTCGTGTATTGGCGGCGGTAGAGCCATGCGAGTTACTTCTCTGATGAGAAATGTCAGGTGAACCTCTCTATATGACTCATCAGGGCCTGGTGGAAAGAGCCGTCGCTTGGCTGCGAAGCTATGGTTGCGGCGTGGTGCTCTCGGAACAGTCTTGCGCCAGCGGGGAAACTCCGGATGCGATTGGCTGGAAACGCGCTTGTCATTCCGTGCTGGTGGAATGCAAAGCTTCGCGCGCGGATTTTCTGGCCGATCACCAGAAGCCGTTCCGTCTGAAACAGCAGCAAGGCATGGGATGCGAGCGGTTCTACTTGGCTACAGCCGGACTCATCTGCCCGGAGGAATTACCGCAAAGCTGGGGTCTGCTCGAGTTACATGGACGAAAGATCGCCGTAGTACGACCGGCGGAGAAAAATTCGCGATCCGCAAAAGGCTTCCGCTGCGAGATGAACTTGCTACTCGCCAGCTTGCGGCGTGTGGAGGTTCGCATTGAGCCGCAGTCGATCACGGATTTTCTGAAGTGGAAAAACCGGATGGCGGAATACAACCGTGGCGCGCTGCCCCAGGGCCTGGCTTCGGTGAATGAAGAACATAACCCTTTTCTGCACATTGATGCGATTGAGTAGTCCCTCACTTTTAATACGAGGAATGTACTTCCAAGTGATCTGGAAGATAGCTTTGGTGCTAAACTGCGCTTGATACGGCGAGCAAGTTAGGGGCTGCTTGCCGTCTGCATTCGTCCAAGTCACGCTATCAATTGCACGACCCCGATAGAGTCGGGGAAGGGTGCTCCGCCGCTACTTCGCACAGGGTCATTCTTAAATTTCACTTCTCCAGCCAAAGACAATTGCGGCTGGGAAGAGCGGAGTGCGCATGACCGTCGTGACGCGCGATGACGTGTGTACAGCCTTCTTTGAGCGGCTGCGACAGGCGTCTTCACGGGTCCTGCTGCTGGACTATGACGGGACCTTGGCGCCATTTACTCCCGACCGCGAGCATGCGTTTCCATATCCCGGAATTCCAGAGCTGATTTCGAGAATTATTCGCGCCAGGACCCGTGTAGTTCTTGTCAGCGGTAGAGCGGCAACCGAGTTGTTGTTTCTGAGCGGAATTCATCCCCATCCGGAGATTTGGGGTAGTCATGGTTGCGAGCGTCTGCTGCCGGATGGATCGTATGAGGTCGAATCGCCTTCTCCCGAACAACAGGTCGCCCTGCGGACCGCTGCTGTTTCACTGCAGGCTTGTGGCTTGGCCGTACGAACCGAGATAAAACCTGGCGGCATTGCGGTTCATTGGCGAGGTCTCAGCGCGGAAGAAAGGGCACCGGTAGAAGCAAAGGTCAGAAAGCTTTTCGCTTCGCCGGTCGAGAACCATGGCCTGCACCTTTTGCCCTTCGACGGAGGCCTGGAACTGCGCGCGGCTGGCAAGAACAAGGGAGATGCGGTGGCGACCATCCTGGCTCAGGCCGCAAGCGGAGTGGCTGCTGCTTATTTAGGTGACGATCAGACAGACGAGAATGCGTTCCGCGCCATCAAAGGGCGGGGGATTTCCGTATTAGTGCGTCCTGAGCCTCGGCCGACAATGGCCGACTGTTGGCTGCGGCCGCCGGAAGAGTTGGGTCGCTTCTTACGCGATTGGCTTAAAGCCTGTGGAGCGGAAGAATGAAGCTGCTGGAAGGCCGTCTGATCAACGTTTCGAACCGACTGCCCGTAGAAATCAAGTGTCGCGGCGGTGTCCCTCGGCTCAATGCCAGCGCAGGAGGACTTGCATCTGCGCTCGACAGCATTTGGCGACACCAGCATGGCATGTGGATTGGTTGGGCGGGCGCAGTCGACCCTGATGTTGCCGCCCCGCTGCTTCAAAAAGCCGCGCGGGGAAGATCCTATAGTTTTCGTCCTGTTCCGCTCTCCCCGCAGGAAGTCTCGAAGTTTTACGCAGGTTTTGCGAATGAAATCGTGTGGCCCCTTTTTCATGACATGCCGTCGCGGTGCAACTTCGATCCTGAATATTGGGAGGTTTACCAGCGTGTCAATCGTAAATTCGCGCAAACCGCGGCTGAGTGTGCGAACTCGAAAGACTTGATCTGGGCCCACGATTACCATTTGATGCTGATGGGTCGCTACTTGCGTGAAGCCGGCTGTACGACCCGCACCGGGTTTTTTCTTCACATTCCGTTTCCGGCGCCAGATATTTTCGAAAAACTGCCGTGGCGCAGAATTATTCTGCGTTCTTTGCTCAGCTATCACCTGCTCGGCTTCCAAACCGATCGCGACCGTTACAATTTTTTGAGCTGCATAGAACGGATCCTTCCCGAGGCCATACCAGAACGGCAAGACGCTCACAACGTAGTCACCTTTGAAAATCGGCGAACCTGTGTAGCGACCTTTCCTATCAGCATCGCTTTTGATGAGTTCGCAAACCATGCGGCCAGTCGCACCGTTGAGGCGGAAACCATGCAACTTCGGCGGGAGTTAACGAACAACTTCATCGTGCTGGGTGTCGACCGCATGGATTACACGAAGGGAATTCCGGAACGGCTGAAGGCGTTCCGAATCCTGTTACGGCGCTATCCAGAGCTGAGACGGCGTGTCACGCTTTTGCAGGTAGTTGTTCCGAGCAGGGAGGACATTCGCGAATACAAAGAACTTCGCCGTGAAGTTGAGCTCTTGGTCAGCCAGATCAATGGCGAATTTACGGAGGCAGGCTGGGTCCCGATTCACTACATGCACCGTAATTTGTCGCGCAAACATCTGCTGAGTTATTACCGCGCCGCGGATATTGCGCTGATTACGTCCTTGAAGGACGGCATGAACCTGGTCGCGAAAGAATTTTGCGCCGCCCAGATTGATGAACAGGGCGTAGTTGTGATCAGCGAATTTGCCGGCGCGGCTGCCGAATTGCGTCATGGCGCTCTCGTAGTAAACCCAAACGATTTCGCTGGAATCGCAGAAGCGATCCATCGCGCATGCGTGATGCCGATGGAAGAGAAGCGTTCACGAATGCAGATCTTGCGCGATATTGTGCGTAACTATAACGTCCAGGGATGGGCGGAATCATTCCTGCAAGCTGCTTTGAGCAGCGAAAGTCCCGCTCATGCCGGCAGCGGTGGTCAATCGCTGGCGGGTGGTGACTTTCCGCTGGTCGCGGCCTCGGCAGCGCAGGACCAAAGAATGGCATAGCCTGTCACCGCCTCGCGTTGTTACCAAGATCCCAGACTCGCAATTTCCTGCGCTTCGCGATTTCCTTCGGCGAATACATACTTCCGCGGCAACGCTTCGCTCCGCAATAACACATTGCCGGATCATTGAAATCACCGTCATATAAGTTGTAATCGTAGGCCAGCTCTTCCCCTGGCTGAATGCTCCGAATTGAGCGAATAATTACCCGGCCCCGGATTTCATCGGCTTCGCAATTGGGATCGCATGAATGATTGATAAATGCTGCAATTCCATCTCCGTCAATAACGCGCTCTCCATCGACCAGCCCAAAGAGATAAGTCCGCGGTGAATTCTCATAAATGTCGTCGGCTTGAGAATTAGTGAGACGTGGGCCGGTGTATTCGGCCACGACCGTTCGCTTCTTGATAGGGACGGTGGTGTAAACCCCGTCGGCATGAATTCTTGAACGGCGGATAACAAGCGCCATGCAACGAGATTAGCATCGCCGGCTGCGATCGGGTGTTAGAGTGGTTCCTGCATTCGCCACGGAAAATTAGCGATGAAAATTGTCGACGCCAAGGTGATCGTCTGTTGCCCCGGACGTAATTTTGTCACTCTCAAACTAACCACAGAAGATGGAATTTCAGGGCTCGGCGATGCAACGCTGAACGGCAGGGAATTGGCTGTCGCCAGCTACTTGAATGACCACGTGCTTCCGCTACTCCTCGGGCGTGACGCCCGCATGATCGAGGACACATGGCAGTACTTGTACAAGGGCGCATATTGGCGCCGCGGTCCAGTCACAATGAGCGCGATCGCAGCCGTAGATACTGCTCTTTGGGACATCAAGGCAAAAAGCGCAAACGTTCCGTTGTATCAATTGCTGGGCGGCGCTTCACGCGAAGCCGTGATGGTGTACGGACACGCGAGCGGCGCCGAGGTGGAGCAAGCTTTACAGTCCTTTGCAGAGTTTCTGAAGCGCGGATACAAAGCCATCCGGGTGCAGTCGGGAATTCCGGGATTGAGCAGCACTTACGGAATTGCACATGGTGGAAGTGCCTACGAGCCGGCAGAAAAAGATGCTCCTCCGGAGAACCAATGGTCAACGGAGCACTACTTGAGGTTCGTTCCGCAATTGCTTGCGCGAGTTCGCAAAGAATTTGGGCCTGAGGTCCACATTCTGCATGATGCGCACCATCGCCTGACTCCGATTGAAGCGGCTCGCCTCGGCAAGGAGCTGGAGCAAGTTCGTCTCTTCTGGCTCGAGGACCCGACACCGGCCGAGCTTCAGGAAAATTTCCGCCTCATTCGCCGGCACACCACGACTCCAATTGCTGTCGGCGAAGTGTTCAATACGATTTTCGATTGCCAGCAGCTTATCCAGGAGCAATTGATCGATTACATCCGAACTACCGTGGTGCATGCTGGAGGAATCAGCCATCTGCGAAAAATCGCCGCGCTCGCCGAGTTACATCAGGTGCGCACCGGCTCGCATGGCGCAACCGATCTCAGTCCCGTATGCATGGGAGCAGCGTTGCACTTCGACTTGAGCGTCCACAATTTTGGTATTCAGGAATACATGCCGCACACGCCGGAAACCGACCGAGTGTTTCCGCATTCCTACACTTTCAGCGATGGCTTTTTGCACCCGGGAAACACGCCTGGAATTGGCGTGGAAATTGACGAGGAACTGGCGGCGCAATATCCCTATCAGCGGGCTTATCTCCCCGTGAATCGCAAGCTCGATGGAACCGTACACAGTTGGTGAAGATGAAAATCCCGGGATTTCAAACGCGAACGGTGTGAGTTGCACTCGAACTATTGGATACTGGAACTTCCAACCCAAGAAACTGTCGCGCATTTTCGAAGCAGATGTTTCGGACCATGTTGCCAACCAGATTTGTGTCGTTAGGCAATTCTCCACTCTCCATCTCGCGTCCGAGAAGATCGCAGAGAATGCGACGGAAATATTCGTGTCTCGGAAAAGACATGAATGAGCGTGAGTCCGTCACCATGCCAACAAACCGCGAGAGCAGGCCGACGTTTGAGAGTGCATTCGTCTGGGCTTCGATGCCTTCTTTTTGATCAAGGAACCACCAGGCGCTTCCGAACTGGATTTTGCCGGCAATCTTGCCGTCCTGAAAAGAGCCGGCTGCCGTCGCAAAAGCATAGTTGTCGACCGGATTGACGTTATACAGGATCATTTTCGGCAGGGCGCCTTCGCGCTCTAGCAGATCGAGATACGTGCAAAGAGCGCGTGCCTGGGGCCAGTCTCCAATGGAATCAAATCCGGTATCTGGCCCGAGAGTGTTTAGCTGGGGTGAATTCACCGAGCGTAAAGCGCCAAGGTGAAGTTGTTTTGTCCAACCCTTCTCGGCGTCAAGCGAGCCGAAAAACAGCATGAGGAAAGACGCGAATTGCTCTTGCTCCTCTAAGCTAGCGGCGTACCCAGCTCGCGCCTTTCCAAAAATCACCGAGGCCGTTTGCTCATTGCAGGGCGTCGCAGAACAGTGTGTCAGGCCATGATCAGAAAGCCGTCCGCCAGCGGAGTGAAAGGCGTCATGACGGACTTTGAGCGCGTCGAGAAAAGCTGCGAACGAACTGATCGCAAGGTTGCTGGCCGCTTCCAGTCGCTGTACCCAGGAATTGAATTCCGTCGGGCGGGTGACCCAAAGAGCTTTATCCGGACGAAAAGTGGGATAAATCCGCAGCTCCGGTTCAGTCGAATTTACGCGGCGGTGTGGGCTGAGGTCGTCACAAGGGTCGTCGGTGGTGCACAGAGCGCGCACACAGAATTTCTTGAGAATGCCTTTGGCGCTCAAGTCGGAAGACGCGAGCAGAGCGTTGGTTTTTTCCCAGATCGATTTGGCGGAACTCTTGTCGAGCAGGCAATCCAGCCCGAAGTACCGTTTCAACTCCAGATGCGTCCAATGGTAAAGCGGGTTACGAAGGGTGAATGGGACCGTGCTGGCCCATGCTTCAAACTTTTCCCACGCGCTCGCGTCCCCGGTGCAATACCGCTCGGCAACCCCGTTGGCGCGCATCAGGCGCCACTTGTAGTGGTCGCCATCCAGCCAGATTTCTGTAATGTCACGAAACTTTCTATCTGCGGCGATTTCCGAAGCTGGCAGGTGTGAATGAAAGTCCAGAATGGGTTGGTGCTCTGCGTATTCGTGAAACAAATGGCGAGATGTTTTGGTCTGCAGTAGAAAATCTTCGTGGACGAAGTTCACAAGACTCCCGTTTTTTGCCGGTGCAGCAGAAAATTGCTGTCAAGCCATAAGTTTATTAAATTTGCCGCAAACACGGTTGATTTCCACTGGGGCTTAGTGTTAACAGTTCTAACCTCAGAATTAATTGTGCCGTCAAACAAAACAATTTACAAAGAGAGAATCGATTCTCCTGGCGGTTCACGCGAACGCTAATCGAGGACGAATCGCATTAAGTCGTTGACTCAGGTAGCCTTGGAACCACTCTGAATCTTATACGAGAAAGCAGGACTGTAAATGACTGATACATTTCAACCAAGACCGGAGCACAAGTTCTCGTTCGGCCTGTGGACCGTTGGCAATCGCGGGCGTGACCCGTTTGGTGATTTTGTAAGGCCGGTCATTGAGCCAACCGAAATCGTCTCGATGCTCGCTGAGGTGGGCGCCTGGGGCGTGAACCTGCACGACAATGATCTCGTACCAATCGACGCGACTGGTGCACAGCGCGACAAGATCGTTCGCGAGTTCAAGAAGGCCTGCTCAGAGAACGGTATTGTCGTGCCCATGGCGACTGTGTCTCTGTTCTTTCATCCTATTTTCCGCGATGGGGCTTTCACGGCAAATGATCCGGAAGTCCGTGCATATGCAATGCAAAAGACAATGCGAGCCATGGATCTGGGAGCAGAATTGGGTGCCAGGATTTTTGTTCTTTGGGGCGGGCGTGAGGGAGTTGAAACCGATGCCTGCCGTCGTGCCGACGAGGCGGTCAAGCGTTTGCGTGAGGCGGTGAATTACCTGTGTGAGTACAACATTGATCAGAAATACGGCTATAAGTTCGCGTTGGAAGCCAAGCCAAACGAGCCCCGCGCCGACATCTATATGGCTACGACCGGGCACTATCTCGGGTTCATTCCCACGCTGGATCATCCGGAAATGGTTGGCGTCAATCCAGAAGTCGCGCACGAGACTATGGCTGGACTGAACTTCATGCATGGAGTCGCGCAGGCCTGGGAAGCAGGGAAGCTGTTCCATATTGATCTCAACGACCAGATGCCAGGCCGCTACGACCAGGATCTGCGTTTTGGCTCCTCGAACTTGAAGGCGTGCTTCTGGCTGGTGAAATTTCTGGAGGACGTCGGGTACTCAGGACCGCGTCATTTTGATGCCCACGCGTACAGGACGGAAGACTACGAGGGGGTGAGGGACTTTGCGCGAGGCTGCATGCGGAGCTATCTGATTTTGAAGGACAAAGTCGCTCGTTGGAACTCGAATCGCGAAATCCAGTCCATTCTTCGGGAGCTAGGCAAAGAAGTAAAAGGCACGCCAATCGTTGGGAAGTATTCGAAGAAGGGTTCAGCAGCGCTTCTTACGCACGAGTTCGATAAAGAGAGGATTCTCCAAAAACGGTTGCCGTACGAGCGCTTGGACCAACTCACGATCGATATCCTGACAGGGGCAGATTGCTGAGACTCGCCTTGCAACAGTGAACGCATCCGTGACATGGTTTTTGCAAATTCCTGCTTGACAATGGTCGAAGTAACTACATATAGTTCGAGCCGCAAATTTAATAAAGTTTTTCCCATCCCCTGGTTTTCGACGACTACGGGAGCGACTGCGAATGCGGCGGATGAATTTCACCGATACCCAGGTGGCCACGAGCGAAACAGCACGCGGCATCAATCGGGGTATTGTTCTAAATTTAATCCGCCGCCGCCAGCCAATTTCTCGCGCTGATCTGGCAAGGGTTTCCGGCCTGCAACGTAGCACGGTTTCACTCATCACCGAACAACTGATTCGTGAAAAGTGGGTCATCTACGGCGCGACCGGGCGCTTGCCACGCGGACGGCGTCCAACATTTCTTCGTTTAAATGATCGCCGGGCCATTTTGGTGGTGGATCTTCGACCGGAGATTACGACATTCGCGGTGTCGGATGTAAACGGCAGGTTCTTGTCGCAACAGGGCATGCCGACACCTCGTGATCCCCAGACTGCTACCGCAAAATTTGCACAAAAGATAGCCGAGATGGTCAAGAGCCATCCGGACCTGGTCTTCGAGGGAATCGGGGTCAGCGTTCCGGGCCGTTTTGACGAGTCGCGGCAGCGAGTTGTGTTTGCTCCGAACCTCAAGTGGGGCGAGTTCGATTTGCGCGGACCGATTGAGAAGGCAACGGGTATGCCTGTGGAGTTGGAGAACGCCGCCAATGCCTGCGTTCTGGCGGAAGTGTGGTTTGGTCACGGCGAAAAGACGCGCGACTTGGTTGTAGTGACGATCTCCGAAGGTTTGGGTGTGGGCGTTTTCAGCGACGGACGTTTGGTCCGGGGTTTGAACGGAATGGCCGGGGAGTTTGGCCACGTGCCATTTGAGAGCGATGGACCTCGCTGCAGTTGTGGCGGCCGTGGTTGCTGGGAAGTGTTCGCGTCGACTCGGGCTGCGTTGCGCTACTACCACGAATCGAGCGCCGCGGGAAATGGTCCGAGTTTTCAAGACATACTCTCGCTGGCGGAGAGCGGGGATGCACTTGCCTTAAGAGCGCTGGACAGAATGGCCCATGCCATCGGCCGTGGTACGCGAATGATTGTTGCGGGCATTGCGCCGGAGGAGATCGTTTTTGTCGGCGAGTTCACGCGGATGTGGAAGCGCCTCGGCCCGGTGATTGAAGCTGAAGTTGCGGCCGCAATGCTGGCAGGCGCGCCGCCGAAAGTTAGACCTGCGGCGGCTGATCCGAGCGGCGCGCGTCTGCGAGGAGCAGTGGCCCTGGTTTTACAGAAGCATTTTGGCCCGTCGACAGTTTCCGAGAGGCGCGCTGTGATCATGCGCTCGCGCCGCGCCGAGGCCAGAGTTCAGTAGGTTGAAGATTAACTAATCCAGGCAGGTTTGCAGCGGCAGGACGCCCAAGCTGGCGGCAGGTCCCGCGCAAACCAGGAAGAAGAGGCAATCCATGTCGTTCCAAACAGAGCAAGCCGCTTGTCACAATAGTTCACTGTTCAAACTAAATATCTCGATGTGCGTTTTATTGTTTTCATTGCTGCTCGCTGCGTACGCAAGCGCCCAGGTGCTCTACGGATCATTGACCGGCACGGTTACTGATCCGAGCGGTGCGGCTGTCGGCCGCGCACAAGTTTTAGTGGTTGAAAGCAGCACCGGTGTCACCTCTCAGGCGACCACCGATGCCAGCGGAATATATCGTTTTGCGACGCTGTTGCCGGGCAGCTACAAAGTGACCGTCAATGCGCCGGGTTTCGCCGCACAGCAGACCTCGGGCGTCGTGATACGACAAAACGAAGTCTCGCGAGTCGATGCTGCCCTCAAGCTCGCAACTGCCTCGCAGAACGTAACCGTGACGACAGAAGCTCCGCTACTCCAAACCGACAAAGCCGATGTGCACACGGACCTGACTGCCCAACAGATTCAGGACCTGCCAACCATGGGATCTCAAGGAAGAAATTTTCAATCTCTGCTGAGGACCATACCCGGAGCGGGTTTGACGGCGGAAACGAATTCGCTCGCGGGCAATCCGCAACGGGCAATCAACACCAATGTCAACGGGCAGTCCAATCAGGGCGTGAATACGCGGATTGACGGCGCTCAGGATGCGTATCCGTGGCTGCCGGCGAATGTTGCGTATGTTCCTCCGGCGGATGCAATTCAGTCCGTCAATGTTGTGACGAACTCATTTGACGCGGAGCAGGGTAATGCGGGCGGCGCTGCGGTGAACGTGCAAATCAAATCGGGCACCAACCAGCTTCACGGTGATGTTCACGAATTCCACACAGACCAGCATTTTCAAACGCGAAACTACTTCCAAACCGACCTCACGCGCTTTCCGAAGAATCTGAATGCTAACCTTCAGAACCAGTACGGCGGAGCGCTGGGTGGTCCAATTCTCAAAGACAAGTTGTTTTTCTTTGTCGACTACGAGCGGACAACGCAATCGCAAAAGGCCGGACCAGATTCACGCGTGCTGGCAACGCCCGCCATGGCCTCGGGAGATTTCACCGCATGGCTTCCAGCGGTTGGGAGCACAGCCACTTTCAGCAAAGCACCCTTCGTTGACTGCAACACCACGCCCGCGCCCGGTTGCGTCTATGACCCCACGACAGGTGATACTCACGGCGCCAATAAGCAGGTAGTTAGTTGCAATGGCGTTCAGAACGTTATTTGCTCAAGCCGCTTTGATCCCGCTTCTGCTGCGATGATTCAACTGCTGCAACCAAATATTGCGAAGGAATTCGCGGCTCCGCTCGGACAGAACAATTTCCAGGGCAGCGCAACGGCATTCTTTAACCGGAACAACGCGGACTTCAAGATCGACTACGTTCCGAGTCAGCGGTCAACTGTATTTGGCCGTTATAGCTTTTCGAAGACATTTGTGTTCGATCCGCCGCTGCTCGGAGCGGCCATTGGTGACGCGACCAACGGCGGTCAGCTCGGCGACGCTCCCGGACTAGTTCAAAACATTGGTCTGGGTACCACCTACACCTTTTCGCCCAATCTGCTGCTCGACTGGAACTTCGGCTTCACCCGCCAGCGGCTGGGGTCGACGTTTGATCTCAAGTCTGCAAACGGTCTCAACGACTTGAACATTCCTGGGACCAACAACGCGGGCGCTACCGGCGATCCCAGTCTTTATTATGGGTTCCCCGGATTCATTTTCCCAACGGGTCAAGTTTCACCGAACACCGGCGGCTCGATCTGCGGCTCCTGCGCAGCGCTGGGCAATGCGCAACCTGCAAATCCATTTCTTTTTCGGGATCAGCAATTCGTGAGCGGGGCCAACTTGACGTGGGTGAAAGGGAAACACTCGCTCCGCGGCGGTATCGAATGGAATCACTCTCAGATTAATCATTTCCAGCCGCAAGGCGGCACCTTCCAGGAACCACGCGGCTCGTTCGAGTTCAATGGTTTCGTAACTGCCTTGCAGGGGACGACACCCAACTGGGCAAACTCCTGGGCTGATTTTTTGCTCGGGTTGCCGAGCGGAACAGGTAAAGCCAGAACGCTGTTCAATCCAACTGCGCTTCGCTGGTCGCAATGGGCATGGTACGTGCGCGATCAGTGGCAAATCACTCCCAAGCTCACACTGGACGCGGGCGTTCGCTGGGAACATTATCCGTTCGGATACAGTGACAACGGAAAAGGTCTTCGCTTGTTGAATCTGAATACTGGAAACGTCTTGATTGGCGGTTATGGAAGTACTCCAGTCGACGATGGAATGGATGTAGGGCATGGGCGGTTCCTGCCTCGCATAGGCGCTGCCTACCGCCTTACTTCCTCAACCGTAGTTCGTGCAGGGTATGGAATGAGCTCCGATCCTTACACCTGGCATGTCCTCCGCAACGCGTATCCAGCGGTGATCCTGGATACGAATGGACCGGTGACGGGGAATACTGCAGACTATGTTCCTGCTGCGAGTCTTACTGGCTTGAACGCAACCGGACTTGGTGGCGGGGCCTACTCTGTCCCGGTAGGAATTACGCTTGCGCCTCTTCCGGATCTCAGCACTGGTTCGATCCCCCTTCCTCAAAATGTCGGTACTACGACCTTCGTGAACCCGTTTAAACGTGGGTATATCAATTCATACAACGTCGTAGTTGAACACGATTTCTGGAGAGACCTGGTATTCCAAACCGGTTATGTAGGTGCGTATGACGTCCGTCCGACGGTGAACATGAACGCGAATGCGTCCGCGCCCGGCACAGGAACAGCCGGCGGACTACTCAGCACGGCTTACACGCAGGCAGGCCTGTGCGCTCCGTGCAACTACACGGGAACCATCAACAAAATAAATCCGTTCAAGAACAGCAGGTACGATTCACTTCAAACCAAGGTCACATATCGGATCATCGGCGGTTCGAGCGCCGGTTTCGCATGGACTTGGTCGAAGGCAATCGACTACGCGGACAACGAAGACCTTGGTTTTCTCCCGTTCCCCTATCCAGCCTTTTGGGAAAAGAACCGCGCACCCGCAGGTTTCGACCGTACACACAACTTCGAAATCTGGGGTGTGCTGGCGTTGCCATTCGGCAAGGGACAGCGCTGGGCGAAATCCGGAGTGGGCAACTGGCTGCTCGGTGGTTGGCTGATTGATCCCGTGATCAGCAAGATGAGTGGCACACCGTTCACGGTAACTGGTAGTGGCAGTGCCTTGAACGCGAATGGTTCCACGCAGACGGCTGATCTGGTTGGTAAATTCCACAAGACTAACGGCAGACCGCCACGTACTGGACAGGTGTGTCAGGAGAACGATCCGAGCTGTCATTTCTTCGACCCAACCGCTTTTGCGGCGCCGCTGATTACGTGCAGTACGCTTCCGTGCGCGCCCGGGACTGTTGCTGCTCACCTCGGCAACACCGGCCGAAACGAGTTCCGCGGGCCAGGTTACTTCAACATGAACTTGAGCGTGCTGCGAGACTTCAGGTTCACGGAGCGGGTCAGTCTCGAAGTGCGTGCCGACGCGTTCGGCTTCACCAATACGCCGCACTTCGCCAACCCGAACGTCGGTTGCCCGGGCAGCGGTGGTGCTCCGGGGCCGGTAGCGGGTAGCGGCGGGTTGTGTGTTACTGGAAACGCAGCCGCGCCCAGCAACTTTGGGACTATCACCAGTACGGTTTCGCCCGGCGGCTTTTTCGGCCCAGATCCTGGCACAAGGACGATCTGGTTCGGGGCAACCGTCAAGTTTTAATCGCTAGGGGACGCACTCAAAAGAATGCGTCCCCACCTTTGATTTGCCGATTCGCTCGTTGCAAAAGAAATACGCAACAGCAAATTCAGGCAATTGCATCAGAGAACGCGCCCAGAGTTCCTAAATAGAGTGTCTCAATGAGTTCGCGCGAGCGTTAAGGAGAGAGCACGATGTCGTGCCGGAGTGGAAACTGGTTTCTTCGTTGTTTGTCTCTAATGTTTATAGCCCTGCTGTCGTTGCCGCTTGCGGCACAGGTTGCATCAGCCGATTTCGAAGATGGCGTTGATGGGTGGACAGGTTTCGGCAATCCAACGCTTGCGGTGAGTACGGATCAGGCGAACACAGGAACTCACAGCCTGTTGGTCACCAACCGCACGCAAACCTTCATGGGCCCGGGCGTAGATCTCACGTCCGTGCTCACGGCTGGCCAGCCGTATTTGTTCAAAATTGCAGTACGTCTCTCGGACAATACGCCGAGTGCGGGCGACAAAGTGCAGATGACGATGAAGAGCGTCATTGGAGGAGCAACTAACTTCACACCAGTGGCTAACTCGAGCACTCTGACGAACACCGGTTGGATCATTTTGCAAGGTAGTTACACTCCACCAGCTAATTTCAGCCCTCCCCCAACGGGCACAGACAATTTGTTTCTATATGTAGAAGACGACAGTAACACGACTGCCGAATACTACGTTGATACATTCAGCGCAGCCGCCACCAACGGCGGGTGCACTGTTCCGCCGGACAATTCGGGTTTGATGAGCGATTTCGAAGACGGAACAACGCAGGGCTGGAGCACGCGGTTCAATCTCGGAGCCGTGGCCAACACAGCCGCCGATGCACACACCGGAAGTCACAGTTTGGTGGTTAGCGGTCGCACCGCCAACTTCCAGGGTCCCGCGCGCGACATCACCGGGAAGATGTGCAACGGACAGCAGTACTGGGTGGAAGCCTGGGTGAAGATGGCGCCGGGCCAGCCTCCAACGTCCATCAACATGAGCCTGCAATTGACCGACGCTGCCGGGAACCTGAGTTTCCCAGGAGTAGCAAGCTCGCCGGTTCAAGTAACTGACAGTGCCTGGGTGCGCATCAAGGCTAAGCCCTATACTTTTTCCGGGGCGTACAGCAACCTGCTCCTCTACCTTCAAACGAACAACGGCACCGGCAGCGCGACAGCATCCTTCTACGTCGATGATGTAAAGGTGCAGTTCCTGCCACCGCCGGTAATCGAGAACATTCCTTCAATCGCGCAGACTTACTCGTCAGATTTTCTGGTGGGATTCGCTGCGTTGCAGGCGGACTTGCTCGGTTCACACGGACAACTGGCTGCGCTGCACTACAACAGCGTGACTCCGGGCAACGATTTGAAATGGGACACGACCGAGCCCACGGAAGGGAACTTCAACTTCGCGCCGGGTGACAAGATTTTGTCCTTCGCACAAGCGCACAACATAAAAATGCGCGGCCACACTTTCGTCTGGCACAACCAGGTTCCCGCCTGGGTATTTCAAGATGCGAACGGCGTTGATATGTCGACGGAGCCGTTCAGTGAGGCAAATAGGCAACTATTACTTTCGCGGTTGAAGAACCACATAACCGCGCTCGTCAATCATTACCAGGGCAATATTTACGTGTGGGACGTGGTGAACGAAGCCATCGACGAAAGCCAGGCGGACGGCTTTCGCCGAAGCAAGTGGTACGCGATTACGGTCGATCCGAACAACCCCGGTCCTGCTCCCGAGTACATGGACGACGCGTTCATCTACGCGCGCCAGGCGCTCGACGCGCTCGGCATTGGTCGCGACCAGGTTAAGCTGTGCTACAACGACTTCAACACCACCATCGCAGCCAAGCGCACGTTTATTTATGACTGGGTCCAGGGCGCAATCAGCCGCGGAGTTCCGATTGATTGCGTCGGTCACCAGTTCCACAACACCATCAATTTCCCCATCGACGATCAGGGCTCGGCCTCTTCGAAGCAGAACGTGGTCGATACCATCAATCTTTTTGCCGGCCTGACTTCGACAGCCGGTGTACCCATTGTCAACGAAGTCACCGAGTTCGACATCAGCCTCTACCGCTTCGGCAACTGCTCGCAAACGTTCTACTCGGATTATGACGATTTGATTGCGGGCGATCAGGCCGACCTTATTAATGAGGGATACCGCTATCGCGATTACTTCCAGATATTCGCCAACCTGCACAGCAAAATTGACAGTGTGACGATCTGGGGTCTCGGAGATGACGATAGCTGGCTGAATCCGTCATCGAACAAAGCCGGATGTCCAGGCGTGACCGCGGCCGATGCTCCACTGCCATTCGATACAGGCTTGCAGCACAAGTTCGCCTACACGGGAATCGTGGACCCGCTGGATTTGCCGGGCGCGAACATTGTTACGACAATGGCTGCAAATTCGGGGACTGTGTTGAGCGGTGGATCAGTTTCTTTCGTGATTACTGCAACGAACAATGGTCCGCTCGATGCAGCGAACCTGACGTTTAGCGACACGCTGCCTTCAAACGCCACGTTCCAGACGTTCTCCTCTCCCAATGGTTGGACATGTACCACGCCTGCAGTGGGCTCGACAGGGCAGGTGAGTTGCACGGCCTCGTCGTTGACTAACGGAGCTGCGGCCCAGTTCACGCTGACGGTTGCGGATCCGTGCGCGACGCCGAACGGAACGACGGTCACCAACGCAGCATCAGTCAGTTCAACCACGCTGAACCCGAATCCAACTCCACAGAACGGCGCTACGCTGAGCCTTAGCGTTTCGGACCCTCCCCCGGTGATTTCCGGAATGTCCGCGAGCCTGCCCTTCCTCTGGCCGCCTGCGGGAGAGTTTGTGCCGGAGACGATTCGCTATGGCGTGAAAGCAACGTGCGATGCCAATCCAAAACTGGCTCTTTCGGTCGCAGTTTCTGCCAATCAGAAGGATCGCGATCTGAATCGTGACTTCAAGGTCATCGATGCTCATCATGTCTGGCTGGAAGCTGAACGCACTCCGCTTTCGCAACCGAGAATCTACACGATCACGGTTACTGCGACGGACTCGGCCGGCGCGAGCAGCAGCGATTCGGTGAACGTGAAAGTGCTGCTCTTTCCTTGATAAATCATGTGCGGGCGGATGACTCAGTAATCGACGAGTCGTTCGCCTGCCGACCTTTGTTCCCCAAATCGGTAGCTGCTATTATTTTCAGTCCCGGAATTCCGGTTCGACAAACTTCATGGTTTATTCCGCGTTAGATCTCTCTTCAAAAATTGCAGTGGTTATTGGTGGCACTTCAGGAATTGGGCGTACGTTGGCCGTTGGGCTGGCCCAGGCCGGCGCTGACGTGATCGCGACCGGTCGTCGTGAAGACATGGTGCGCTCGGTCACCGCGGAAATCCAGAACATGGGCAGACGTTCGCTTGCGATGCCGGCCGATGTAGGCAATAGGAAGAGTATCGAAGCTCTGCATGCGGCGATTTCCAGTCAGCTCGGCGACGTCGATATTCTGATCAACTCGGCGGGAGTCACTAAGCGCAGGCCAACACTCGACGTCACAGATGACGAGTGGAATTCGATTTTCGAAACCAACCTGACCGGGGTCCTGCGCGCCTGCCAGGTTTTCGGGCGCAAGATGATACAGCGTAAGAGAGGCCGGATTATTAACATCGCTTCGGTTTCATCAGGGCGCGGATTTTTCGAAGTCGCCGCTTATGCAGCCAGCAAAGCAGGAGTGGTTTCGCTGACCAAGACTCTGGCTGTGGAGTGGGCGAAGCACAACGTGTGCGTGAACGCGATTGCTCCTGGCGTCTTCCGCACAGACCTGAACAAAGCGTTGCTCGACGGCACGCCGCGAGGGGATGAATTCATTGTGCGCACGCCGATGCGCCGCTTCGGAAAGCTCGATGAGCTGATCGGCGCGGCTATATTTTTGTCCTCAGACGCGGCGAATTTCGTTACCGGGCACGTGCTGGCTGTGGATGGTGGATTTCTTGCCAGCGGGGTCACGCAGTAACATTTTTCGGGGTCAATTAGTCCGGATTTCGTAAGCCGTCGTCGCGAGCCCTTGATGGCCAATCTTTCTCACACTGCAACTGAAGCCCCGGCCCGCAATTCGATCGCCGCTAACATCGGGAAATTCCGCTGGGTCATCTGCGCTGTCCTTCTTCTCGGCACCACAAAAAACTACATGGACCGCCAGGTCATCGGCGTGCTCAAGACCACGCTTCAGCACGACCTGGGCTGGAGCGAGATCGATTACGGAAACCTGGTGTTTGCGTTCCAGGCGGCCTACGCCATCGGAATGCTGGTGGTGGGCCGGCTGATTGATCGCCTGGGAACCCGCATCGGCTACGCCCTGACGATGGCTGCATGGAGTTTAGCCTCAATGGCTCACGGCTTCGTGAGCTCGCTCGGTGGTTTCGTCGCGGCACGCTTTGCTCTCGGGCTTGGTGAATCCGGTGTATTTCCGGCAAGCCTGAAAGCCACTGCTGAATGGTTCCCGAAAAAAGAACGTGCGCTTGCCGCAGGGGTCTTTAACGCAGGCACGAATGTCGGTGCGCTTATCACTCCTTTGGTTGCTCCGTGGATTACAGTGCATTGGGGATGGCGCTGGGCTTTTTTCCTGATTGGAGCGATCGGATTTTTGTGGCTGGCATTGTGGCTCTGGATCTATCGGCGGCCGGAAGAGCATCCGCGATGTTCACCGGCCGAATTGCAGTACATTCGCAGTGATCCCGCCGAGCCGCCGGCAAGAATGAATTGGCTGGGTCTGGCCGGATACCGCCAGACATGGGCGATCGCGCTTGGAAAATTTATCATCGACCCGATCTGGTGGTTCTATCTTTTCTGGATTCCAGATTTCCTTCAACGCCGCCACGGTTTGAACCTTCTCCAAATCGGATTGCCGATTGTGGTCATTTACTTGATGGCGGATGGAGGCAGCGTCGCCGGCGGCTGGATTTCATCGTCTTTGATTCGTCACGGCAGGACAGTGAATTTTGGCCGGAAGATCGCAATGTTGATCTGCGGATTGGCGGTAGTGCCAATTATCTTTGCGCCAAACATAAGTTCCACCTGGGGGGCAGTGCTTTTAATCGGGCTGGCGGCGGCTGCGCATCAAGGCTTTTCCTGTAATGTGCTCACCTTGCCTTCGGACATGTTTCCCGGTAAAGCAGTCGCTTCGGTGGTCGGAATCGGCGGTATGGCCGGCGCAATCGGCGGCATGCTGATCGCAAAAATTGTGGCGTATTTCCTCCAGGTGACCGGAACTTATGTCGTTCCGTTCGCGATCGCAGGCTCTGCGTATTTAGTCGCGCTGCTGGTGATCCACATTCTTGCTCCGAAGCTGGAGCCGGCAGGTTTGAGCCAAACGACTTAAGGATCGTCAGCTTTGTTCAAGTCTTGTGTTGTCCTACCGGCCTGCCGCTGAGATACAATCCATCACTTCCGTCAAAAAACGGAACGCAATTGCCGAAAGTATTAGTTCAGCAACCGGGGGAACAATGAAGAGCCTTGCCTGTCTGCTGTCAATCGCATTCATCTCTGGCGCCAGTTCACTGGTTCAAGCCCAATCCAGCTTTGATTTGCGCTCACCTGACAGTCGCATTGAAGTCAGGATTCGCACTACGGGACAGATTCGCTACGACGTGGTCTACAACACCATGCCGTTTCTCGAAGACGCGACCCTGTCGCTCGATGTGGACCACAAGAAGTTAGGCATGAACCCAAAGGTTCTAGATGCCAAACAGACATCGCACGACGAAACCATCAAACCTGTAGTGCGTCAGAAGTTCGCCGAGATTCGCGATCACTACAACGAGTTACGATTGACACTCGACGGCGGATACTCTGTCGTGTTTCGCGCATACAACGAAGGTGTCGGCTATCGTTTCGAGACTTCTCTGCCTCAAAAAGAAGTGAAAGTTTATGGGGAGGAAGCAAATTTCAAGTTCGCCGCGAACTTCATTGCCTATTATCCGCAGGAAGACAGCTTCTATTCCCACAACGAACGCAAATACCTCCCGCAACACCTGAACGAAATTCCGCGTCAGTTCTTTGCCTCGCTTCCTGCCGTGATCGCGACTGATGGCGGCGAGAAGATTGCGATCGCTGAATCCGACCTGGAGGATTACCCCGGCCTTTGGCTGCGAGGATCGGCGCCGAATTTCGCATTGCAGGCAACGTTCCCGCCCTACCCCACAAAGCTGGTGCAAACCAGCGATCGCGACTACAAACCGGTCGAGAATGCCGACTACATCGCAGCCACATTCGGAACACGAACGTACCCGTGGCGGGTGATCGGTATCG
This sequence comes from Terriglobales bacterium, assembly GCA_036770325.1. GTDB lineage: Bacteria > Acidobacteriota > Terriglobia > Terriglobales > Acidobacteriaceae > Gp1-AA145. The sequence goes on along the minus strand of DAIPJJ010000032.1, from coordinate 2,189 downwards.
CGGAGCATGATCGCGATCTGCTTACGAACGAGCTTGTTTATTTGCTTGAGCGCCCGTCACAGTTCGCTGACACGTCGTGGATCAAGCCCGGCAAAGTCGCATGGGATTGGTGGAATGACTGGAACATCGATGGCGTGAACTTTCCTGCCGGCATCAACACGAAGACGTATGAATACTACGTGGATTTCGCCGCGAAGTACGGCATTCCTTACATCATCCTTGACGACGGCTGGTACAAGCTCGGCAACCTCCTCGAAGTTACGCCCGACCTCAACATGGATGAACTGGTCGCCTATGCCAAACAGAAAAATGTCGGCCTGATCTTGTGGGCTTCATGGAAGACGCTGGATGATCAATTGATCCCTGCGCTCGATCAGTTTGAGAAGTGGGGAGTGAAGGGAATCAAAGTGGATTTCATGCAGCGCAGCGATCAGATCATGATCAATTATTTCTGGCGTGTGTGCCGCGAGGCCGCAAAGCGACACATGCTAGTCGATTACCACGGAGATCAAAAGCCTGCCGTGATGATGCGCACATGGCCGAACCTTATTAACACTGAAGGCGTGCGCGGTATGGAATGGAGCAAGTGGAGTTGGGAGTCTGAACCCAAGCACAACGTCACCCTGCCGTTCACTCGCATGTTCCTTGGTCCAATGGACTACACGCCGGGGGCCATGCGAAATGCGACGAAGAACACGTTCGCGCCCATCAATCATCAGCCAATGGCAATGGGAACACGTTGCCATCAACTCGCGATGTATGTCGTGTACGACGCGCCGTTGCAAATGCTCTCCGACAGCCCGTCGAACTATTTGCGCGAGCCGGAAACGATGGAATTTCTCGGACCCGTACCTACCACGTGGGACGACACGCGCGTGCTCGATGCAAAAATCGCCGAGTACGTTCTGGTCGCTCGCAGGAACGGTAATGAGTGGTGGGTCGGTGCAATGAATGACTGGGACGCGCGCGATCTGAATCTGGACCTTTCATTCTTAGGGCAGGGAAGCTTCAAAATGGACGCGTACGAAGACGGCGTCAACGCCGACCGAAACGCCAGCGACTACAAGAAGACGACCACACAGGTTACGAGCGGCTTGAAGTTGAAGATCCATCTCGCGCCAGGTGGTGGCTGGGCAGCAAGAATTCACCAGTAGTTCGCGCGGACGTGGACGGCCGCCCTACACGTTCTTTTTTTGTGGTAGCGCTCTTGCTGCTCCGGTCGAAATTCCGCCGTCGACAAGAATCGTTTGTCCTGTAACGTAGCGGCTGGACTCCGACGCGAGAAACACAATGGCACCATCGAGATCGTTCGGCTGTCCCGGCCGTTTTACGGGAATGCGGTCCGTGATGTACTCCACCCATTCCTTGTCTTCGTACATCACCTTGTTCTGCTCGGTGCGAAACCATCCGGGAGCAAGGCAGTTCACAGTGATTCCGTACTTGCCCCAATCATCTGCCAGACTCATGGTGAGCTGGCGAATTCCGCCGCGGCTCGCGCCGTAGGGACCGAGGCCAGCGTATCCGGCCACGCTCGTCACAGAACCGATATTGATGATGCGTCCATAGCCGCGTGGAACCATGTGGCGAGCCACGGCTTGCGCAACGAAAAAACTTCCGCGGAGATTTGTGTCGAGAATCAAATTCCAATCGTCCCACGTAACTTCTAGCGCGGGCTTGCGCACGTTGCAGCCAGCGTTGTTGACCAGGATGTCGATGTGATCAAACTTCGTATGCGCATCTCCAACTATGCGCTCGATACTTTTCTGATCGCGAACATCGAGTTCAAAGGAGATCGCTTTTCGTCCCAGGCTTTTGATTTCCGCTTCGAACTCTCGCAACGACTCAAGGTGACGGCTGGTGAGGACAAGATCGGCGCCTGATTTCGCCAGGGCGCGAGCAAAATATTGTCCGAGGCCGCGACTGGTGCCAGTTACCATCGCGACTTGGCCGGTCAGATCGAAAAGACCGCGATTGGTATCAGGCGCGCTCACGCGGTTGCTCCCGGAGTGAGCACGACTTTCATCAGGTTCGGCTCGCCCGCATAAAGCCGCTCAAACCACCGCGGCCCCTCATCGAGCGGTGCCACAGCAGTGATGAGTGGCTTCACATCGATCTTTGCCCTGCTCATCAGTTCGATAGCGCGCGGATACTCGCCCGAAGAGGCACACGATCCTTGCAGTCGAATCTGC
>DAIPJJ010000031.1:0-29142 GCA_036770325.1 Terriglobales bacterium | reverse complement strand
TCAGTTCCCGCCGGAACAGTGATCGTCGGCGCTTGAAACGTGAAGTTGTCGATGCGCACCTCGCTCTTTGACGCGCCATTTGAGGAACTCGGCTCCGCGGCGCGCACGGTTCTGAGTGCGACTACAAAAATGAGGGCCATGAGCGATAAACCCGCTACCACCAGCGGAAACTTCAGTCCTGTTGTTTTCATTTCCAGTCCTTTCTTGTTAAAGACTTTGTTATGCGAGATTCGAATCCGTAACGGCCAGCGCATGCTTTCCGCGCACGTACTTGACGTCCGTAATCCCGAGCACGCTGCGCAGTTGGTCAGCCGGTACCTTCAAAGGCCCTGGCCCTTCCGGAGCCCCGGGATGCGGCTGCGGAAACGCTGTCGAGCATGCGGTATGGAACGTGACATTCCCTTCCACCTTTTGCATAGTCTGGTGAATGTGGCCGTTCAGTACGCTGACCGATCCAAACTTCTTCAGATACGAGAGCGCCTGTGCGCTGTCTTCCGTTCCCCATCCCCATTGCGGATAAACCGCCCACAAGGGAATGTGTGCGAACACGACGATCGGCGTGCTGTGCGAAAGATGCTTCACGTCTTTCTCCAGCCATTCCAATTGCTCCCTCCCCAGATTCCCGAGTCCCCCCGCTTTCAGGTTCACAACATTTACTAGACCGATGAAATGCACGCCCTTTTTGTCGAAGCTGTACCATCCCGCGCCCTGCGAATTCTTCCCAAACCGGTCGAGATAGCTCTTGCCATCGTCTTCGAGATAGTCGTGTTCCCCAGGCACATAGAACACCTGGGACAGGGAGTTCTGCTTCAGCATCTGCTCGACCGTGTCGAACTGTTCAGTTTTCGAAAGGTGCGTGATGTCTCCTGTATGAAGCAAAAATTCCGGCTGCACATCGAGCACCTTGATTCGATCAAGCGCGGTCTGGAAAGTTCCTGTCACATCTGGATTTGCCGGCTTGTTGAATCCCATGTGGCTGTCGCTGATCTGCACAAAGCTGAGTTCGCCCTTGGGCTTCATTTTTGCCGCCTCGGGCAATGCATAAGACTTCAGTACGCCTCCCTGGATGACACACAGCGCGCCTGTTCCCGCCCACGCCATGCATTTCAGAAATCCGCGGCGATCAACGCCATCTCGGTTGTGATCGTGTGAAATTTCATCTCGCTTTGAGTGGACAACTCGTTTGTCTGTTTTTGAGAGTGCCAAGAGAACCTCCGCTCGAATTTTGTTTTTCCGCTGTCACAGAGTGAAACCAGCGAGCGGAATTTTTATTCCACCAAGTTTGAAAATGGGCAGGGAGGCCGGCGTTTCCGGCTGCCGAATTAAGTGGAATAAATTTTGCCGCGGCGAGTTATCGTATTCAGGACGTGGCTGACGATCAGCGGAACGCCGAAGCTTTTGCGGCGCTGGCACTCCCCTTGCTGGCGCAGCTCTACAATTTCGCGCACTGGCTCGCTGGCAATCGCGAGGAGGCGGAAGACCTGGTGCAGGAAACCTACGTCAAAGCGCTGAAGGGCTTCGCATCATTCACGATTGGCACGAATTTCCGGGCCTGGATGTATCGAATTCTGCGCAATACCTTTCTTACGTCGCGCACGGGTTTGAAAACCACGGTGTCATTCGATGATGAAGAGAGTGAAATTCCGCAACCGGCAGAATCGGATACTCCCGAGTCTCTATTGTTGGCGCGCATCGACCAGGATCAGCTTCGGCTTGCGCTGGAAAAATTGGCCGTACCGCAACGCGAAATCATTCTGCTGTGTGATATCGAGGAACTGAGTTACAAGGAAATATCAGAAACTCTCGGAGTTCCGATCGGGACTGTCATGTCGCGACTGTCTCGCGCACGACGCGCACTGCGAGATCTGCTGACTTCGAAAGTGCAAAGGGCCGGACTATGATCTGCGAGTGGCGCACACAACTCGACGCTTACGCCGACGGTGAACTTCAGCCGCCTGAGCTGTCCAAGCTCGAAACCCACCTGCGATCCTGCCCTTCCTGCGCCGCCGAGGCGCTCGGTCGCATACAGATGAAGCGCTCCATCAGCGCAGCCGCCACAAAGGCGTTTAATCCTTCTCCCGAATTCCGCGCACGGATTGAAAGATCAATTCTTCGGCGCACGCGACGTAGCTCTCAATGGCTTCCAAAACTGGTCTTCTCAACCGCCATGAGCGTGGCCCTGCTGCTCGCGGTCTTGCTTCTCGTCCGCAACCGAAACCACCCCGAAGTTGCAACCGAGGCGATCGACCTGCACGTTTCAACTTTGGCCAGCGCAAATCCCGTGGACGTCGTTTCGACAGACCGCCACACTGTAAAGCCGTGGTTTCAGGGGAAGCTGCCGTTCACTTTCGACCTGCCGGAGCTTGCGAATTCGGAATTTCGCTTGATCGGCGGACGCATGGCTTATATCGAGCAGAGTCCGGCGGCGCATTTGCTTTTTGGCATCCGCAAGCATGAGATTTCACTTTTCATCGTGCAGGATTCCGAAGCTTTGGAACGAGACTTCCCCAGCGGGACCTCTCACCGGTTGGATTTCAACGTGGACACCTGGTCAGAAAGCGGCCTGCGATACATCGCGGTCAGTGACGTGAATTCCGCCGATCTGGAAGCCTTGCGTTCCCTGCTAAATCCGAAACAATAAGCTAGAACGACAACATCACCACACCGCACGCCACCAGGCTTGCAGCCGCCCAGCGCCGCCAGCGAACGTCTTCGCCAAGAATGTATTTCGCGAGAAGGGTCTCAAGAAGGTAGCTGACGGCCGTTGCCGGAACTGCAAAACTCACAGTTGAGATCGATAGCAATGAAAGCAGCGCAAAAAACGATACCGCCATGGCCGCGAACCCGCCAAGCACGAACGGATTCCTGAAAATCCGGCCAATCATGATGGCGAAAGTTCGCGGACGCAGGTCCTCGACTTCGCCCTGCCGCTTCATGCCCGCCGTGTTCAGCACGTCGCCAAGCGTGTTGCAGACGGCGATGATCGCGACCAGCACCCATTTCATCGGGGGCGCTCCGGAGTTTGACGCGTTGTCCGGTCAGGAGTCTCTTCGGCCAGAATCACCCCTCCCGTGATGAGTACAATCCCGATCCACCGCTCCCAACTGATATGGTCGTGCAGCAAAAAGTGGCCGGTAATCGCCACCAGGACATAAGCGCTTGCTGTCACCGGCAGGACAAAGCTGAGGTCAGCGCGGCTGAGGAGTGCCAGGTCGGTCAGCATCCAGATCACGAGAATTCCAACGCCAAGCAATGTCCAGGGATTTTCGAGCGCCTTCAAGTAATCCAGCGGCGAAGCCGAAATAATTGGTCCCACCTGCTTCATTCCATGACTGAGCGAGACGTTCCCGAGAACGTTGGTCAAGATGACGATCAGAATTAGAAGCTGGCTTTTTCGGGCGTGGCCGGACCGGAAAGCTGCACCAGCAGGTGGCGGAAACGAAGCGGCTTTCATCACTCTCCGAGGTACGTCGGTAAGTGTACGGGACACGAATCCCGACTCGTCAGCCGTTTCGATGAGCCGACGATATTCGAACTTCACATGATAGCTCTGCCGTTATGCAGCCATGGCGCTGGAGCACTGCGGATGCGGACAGGAACAGCGATCATTTCCACTGCTGGACTCGGCAGCATCCGAGCATGCTTGGCTGCAGTACTTTTCGCCTTCTTCCACTGGGCAGGTGCATTTCGGGTGCGCACATCGATTCTGAACGGCTTCTGGCATGACGGGCTCCTTTGCTTTACCGGAGTCTAGGATGCGAAAGCGGTTCCAGGCTTTAGGCTTTGGCTCCAAGCTCAAGGCCTGAGAGCAAGTCGCATTGAAACCACCTTGGCGTCCTTCGCGAATCCTGTGCGGTAAAGCTTTTGACCGCAACGACCGCAAAGAGCAAAAGAGGCCCACCTGACAAAGGACGTGCACCTGGAGCGCTAAAGCATAGAGCCTGATGCCTAAAGCCTCTCGTCACATTCCTGAAGTAACTTCAGAAAACCCGAATTTGCGTTGACCCGTCCAAAGGCAGGGGAGTAGCATCTCATAGTCTCACTGGAATCAGCGGCAGACGGTAAGTCATAGATGGATATGAAGATTCGTCATTTTCCAGCCCTGATAGCCGCATCAGCGGTGCTGTTTGCCGGTACGGGCTGCCATACCGCCCAGAAGCCGGTTGCCCGTGTCCTGCCGCCGGCCCATACCGCTCCGCCGCCAATTCAGAAGACCCCGGCAGCCAAGTCATACGTACAGGGAAACCCGCCCACTGCTTCGAAACCCACCCCGGCTGAGACCCAAGCCAACTCTTCGAGTGTTAAGCCTCAGCCCAAGGCCGATCCTGTAGCGGAGCTCATCGCTAAAGTCGAAAAGGAATACCAGGCTGGGCTGGACCAGTACAACGCTGGCCAGAAAGACGCCGCAAAGGAGCATTTCGACCGGGCTTTTAACATGCTTCTTGCTAGTCCTGCCGAGCAGCGCGATGATCCTCGTTTTCAGCCCGAGTTTGATCGGGTGCTTGAAAGCGTGAATGAGCTCGAGACAACCGCCGTCCAGCAGAGCGATTCAGCATCGGAGCAAAAGGCTGAGCCCGCGCCGATCGATGAAGAAAATGAAGTCACCAACTATCCCGTTGACCCGAACCTGAAGGCCCGCGCCAGCGAAGAAATCAAGGAAACGCACTCCGACCTGCCGCTGATGATGACCGACCAGGTCGCCAGCTACATAAACTATTTCTCGACCACGCACGGTCGCAGCACCCTCGAACATGGCCTGACTCTCGGCGGACGCTACCGCGAGATGATCGAGCGCATTCTGAAGGAAGAAGGCGTTCCGCAAGATCTGATTTACTTGGCCCAAGCCGAATCTGGCTTTCATCCTTACGCAGTCTCCCGAGCCGGTGCGCGTGGCATTTGGCAGTTTATGGGTAGCCGGGCCCGCGCTTATGACCTTCACCGCGACCTTTGGGTTGACGAACGGCAGGATCCCGAAAAGTCCACCCGTGCGGCCGCTCGCCACCTGAAAGACCTCTACAACCAGTTCGGCGATTGGTACCTGGCAATGGCCGCCTACAACTCCGGCCCAGGCACCGTCCAGAGCGCCGTCAAGCGCACCGGCTATGCCGACTTCTGGGAGCTCTACAAGCGCAACGTTCTGCCACGCGAAACGCGCAACTACGTGCCCATCATTGTTGCCGAGACCATCATGGCCAAGAATCCGGCACAGTACGGTCTGAATGACGTAGTTCCAGACCCGCCGATGGCCTACGACACCGTTAAGATCAGCTATCCGGTTGATTTGCGGTTAGTGGCCGAGTGCGTTGACGCAGATCCACAGGAGATACAGGAACTGAACCCGAGCCTCCTGCGCATGTCTACGCCCCGGGGCCGCTTCGAACTGCATTTACCGAAGGGTTCTACTGAAAAGTACCAGGCGGCGATCTCGGCAATTCCAATCGATATGCGGTTGTGGTGGCGCTACCACACAGTCGCCAAGGGCGACACACTCATGTCTATCGCCCGCGCCTATCGCACTCCGATGAAAACGATCGCCGAAGCCAACCAGTTGGATGTTTCAAGTACGATTGAGCCGGGCGCCAAGCTCGTCGTTCCGATTGCCCCAGGTCGTCACAGCAGCGGAGACGTTCAAACTTACGCAAAGCGTCTCACCGTTTATCACATCAGGCGTGGCGACACAGTCCAGAGAGTTTCCGACAATCTGGGTATTGCACCTGCTACGATTCGCCGCTGGAACCATTTGAGAGGCGACAGCCTTGCAGGCCGCCGTGTTCTCTACGTTCATCTGCCGGTTAGCCCGACGGTCGCAGCAGTCGAGCATCACGTGGCATCTAAGCCCCAGCGCAGCAGCAAGTTAGCCGCCGCAAATACGGATGGAACCGTGCATCACACCGTAAAACGCGGAGAAACTCTGTATTCAATCGCAAACAACTACAAGACCAGCGTCAAAGCGATCAAACAAACCAATGCCAACGTAGCTGTGTTGCGTCCCGGCATGGTGCTCGTCATTCCCGCACAATAAATAAATTGAGCCGAAAAGCGGGCGTCTGGGCCTCGTTGGCGAAGTCCCGGGCGCAGTTAACGGATCTCATAATCACAAGATAATTTTTCGTAATAAGGCGACTATGCATCTGAAAGCGGTTGCGATGGGATTCGTCGTTGGTTATAATCCGCCGTCGCAAGTTTTGTCTTTTTAATATTCCCGCGCGAGGATGCGCACCCCGGCGCTGCGGCTCCGGAAAAACTGAGGAGGAAAGATGAGTTTCTTCGAGAAAACCCTCTACATGCGTGACGATGAAGCCGACGAGTTTGGTGATTCCGGCAGCTTCAGCGACTCGCTCGACGAAGATTACGAAGAGGAAGAAGAGGAGGAGGAAGCCGAAGCTCCATCGACGTTGATGGAAGAACCCGAGCCGATGGAAGAAGAACCCGAGCATGCTCCTTCGATGGGTGGTGGAGGTGGAGGCGGATCGAGACGAGCACCGCGCAAAGCCGCGCGCAAGAAGTCTGCGAAAAAGAAAGCTCCCAAGAAGGCCGCGAAGAAGAAATCCGCCAAGAAAAAATCACCTAAGAAGGCCGCCAGGAAAAAGTCTGCCGGGAAGAAAGCGGGCAAGAAGAGCGCAAAGAAAAAGGGTGGGCGCCGGCGCAGGTAATCGGTTTCTGAAACTCCGAAAGGGCCGCAGCGCAAGTTGCGGCCTTTTTTCCTGCTATTCGAATCGAACTTGGCGGAACTTATTCCACTCCACGACGTAATTTACTCCATCGCGCATCGAACTTGGCAGGCAGTCTTTCTCTGCTCGAGCGTCCACTTGAAGGAGTACAATCCGCCCAATGTTGGATCTTTTCGCTCAGATCTTCCGCAATCTCTGGGCCCACAAGCTACGGTCCTTCCTCACGATGTTCGGCATTGCCTGGGGCGTGGGATCGTTGCTGCTCCTTGTCGGTGTTGGCGAGGGCTTCCGCTCTGGCAATAGGCGCGAAATGGCCGAATTCGGCCGCGACATCATGTTCATCTTCCCCGGACGCGCCCCTGCTGTAAGGGGCAGCTTGAACTCAGCGCGCTCGTACCTGCTTACCTATGATGACTACCTCGATATCCTCCACGCTCCTCACGTCCGCAACGCCGCGCCGCTGATCTCCCGCAACGATCTCCATGAAGTCAGCGAATTCGCGAGTGGCAGCGGCGAAATTGTCGGTACCCTCCCAGAGCTGAATGAGATCAGTTATCTTCCGCTGAAAGAAGGGCGCTGGCTTAACCAACTCGACTGCGACCAGAGGCGTAATGTCATCGTTCTCGGCAATGAATTGCTGAAGACGCTGTTTCCCGGACGGCCGTCGGTAGGTTCATTCATTCTGATCAACGGGATCCGCTTCGAAGTTGTAGGTTCCATGCCTCATCTCGGCCGCGGCGACAACATGTGGCTCAATATGCGGGGTTATATCCCTTTTCAGGTGATGGGATCATTGTTCCCGATCAAGGGAGAGAACCACCAGAACTCGATTTCATTCGTCGAGTATCAGCCGCGCGTCACCGCCGATCACGAAATAGCGCGGCAGGAAGTTCACGGCATTATTGGACATAACCACGGATTCGATGCCAGCGATCGGGATGCCTTCGACGAGTGGGATTCGATTCAGGAATCAAAGATGGTGAATACCATCTTTGACGTGATGAATATGTTTCTGGGCGCAGTGGGTATGGTCACTCTTGCCTTGGGCGCGATTGGCGTGATCAACATCATGCTGGTGGCGGTCAGCGAGCGCACGCGCGAGATCGGCTTGCGTAAGGCTCTCGGCGCAACGAACCGCAGCATTCTGTCCCAATTCTTTCTTGAGGGTTTGCTGCTCACCCTCGGTAGTGGGCTCATAGGAATTATTTTTGCGTCAGTCCTGATGGCGGCCATGGGAACGGTGCAGGGCCCCGGCGGCTTCGATCCGCCAAAGCTCGTGCCAACGTCGGCGCTGCTGGCCGTTGGAAGTCTGACGCTGGCGGGGGTGATCGCCGGGCTATATCCCGCGCGAAAAGCTGCAATGATGGAACCGGTGGAGGCTCTCCGCCAGGAATAGCTGGCGGAAGATGGAGTATGATGCGCGATCTGTTGCAGGAAGCCTACGCCGCTATGCGGCACAACCGCCGCCGCACTGCATTGACGATGCTCGGCATGGCGTGGGGCATTGCCACCGTCGTGATGCTGCTTGCTTACGGCAATGGGTTCGGCCGCGCCTGCGCTGCCATCTTCGCGAACTTCGGCACGAAACTTGTTATCGTGGTTCCCGGCAAAACTTCAATGCAGGCTGGCGGCCAGAAGGCCGGAATCGCAGTGCGGTTCACGCGTGATGACGTGGACACGCTCAGTACGAATCTTCCCCAGATCGCGCACATTACGCCTTCAGTCGATAAGCAGGCGAACGTTCAGTACGACACGCGTTCGTTTTCGTGGGACGTCACCGGCAATGATCCCACCGTATTCGACGTTCGCTCACTGAAGTTGGACCAGGGACGCTTCTACAATCCCGAAGATCAAATCCAGCACTCCAGGGTTGCAGTGCTGGGATCAGAAGCGAAAGAAAAGTTGTTTTCCGGACGAAATGCAATCGGCGAGCACGTCCGGCTCGACGGGCTCAGCTTCGAAGTGATTGGTGTGCTGGAAGCCAAGATGCAAGAGGGCAACAGCGACATCAATCGCGTTGTTTATGTCCCTTTCACCACCATGTCAGCCCTGAAGGACACGCGTTATCTCGATTCCATCTGGTTCAACTACCAGACCCCGCAGTACCAGGAATTGGAAAATGCAGTACGCAACATACTTTCAGTTCCGCACAAGTTCAACAGTTCGGACCACCAGGCAGTGCGGGTTTTCAATCTGATGACACAGGTCCACCAGTTCGAAATCATCACCCTCGGACTGAAGATATTGCTTGGCTTCATCGGTACGCTTACGCTCGGAATCGGTGGCGTGGGACTGATGAACATCATGCTGGTCTCCGTCACACAACGCACACGAGAGATCGGAGTTCAGAAAGCGTTGGGTGCGCGCAGAAGATACATCCTGACGCAATTCCTCGCTGAGGCCCTGACTATCACCTTTATCGGCGGGGTGTTTGGAGTGGTACTAGCGTACGCGGTCGCGCTCTCGGTTGGCAGGCTTACTCTCTACAGTGCATTCGCAAAAAATGGTCAAGCCGGGGACATTCGCCTGATCATCGCTCCGGGGACGTTAATTGTGTCCACAATCATTCTTACCTTCGTGGGTCTGGTGAGCGGCATGATTCCGGCAGTTCGCGCATCGCGGTTGGATCCGATCGAGGCGCTACGACACGAATGAAACGTCACCTCAGGTGACGACTTGAATTGACCTGGTGCCCTCGGGCCGATGTGACCTTTCTCTTTCCGAACCCGAGAGTTTTAGGGCAACCACTCTGCTGACGCGGCATCTTACGAACGATGTCAGACGCCGCTCTAACCACAGTCATCATCGCGCTCCTGCTTCTGGTGGGATTTGCCCAGTTGCTCGGCTATTTATTCGTCAAGCTGCGACAACCGAAGGTCATCGGCGAAATATTGGCGGGTATTGTCTTAGGTCCTGCCCTTCTCGGCCACTTTTCTGCAGTTTCCAATTTGATGGATGCCGCCAAGCACCAGGGCAACATTCTCGATTTTGTCTACTGGCTCGGCCTGCTATTGCTTATGTTTCTCTCGGGCGCTGAAACCCAGCAGCTTTTCACGCGCGAAGAGCGCCGCGAGGTCGGCTGGCTGACGATCGTCGGCACCGGACTACCTTTTGTTCTCGGACTGATAGCCGGGCCCTGGCTCGTTCGGCCGTCGCTGGCAGGTCCGAACGGCAATCGTGTTTCGTTAATCATTATTCTTGCGGTCGGCGTCGCCGTCACGTCGGTTCCCGTTGTTTCGAAAATCTTCGCTGATCTTAAAATTCTGCACACCCGATTCGCCCGCCTGGTCCTGGGAGTCGCTGTTCTGGAAGACATCGTTCTGTGGCTCGCACTCGCCATTGCGACAGCCATGGCGGGGAAAACAGTCCTTCATCCGCGAGCAATGTCGTATCACCTGGCTGCGACAGTAGGGTTCTTCGTTCTGGGTCTTACCATCGTTCCGCGCATTGTGAAGCGGTTCAACAAAGCCAGTTTCAACATCGTGGCAAAGCAGTCTCCAGTTGGCTATGCAATCGCTGTTCTGCTCGCTTATTGCGCAGTCGCAGGCGCGCTGAAGGTCAGCCTGGTGTTCGCTGCGTTTCTCGCCGGATTCGCGGTAGTCCACAAGAAACGCCGACTATTCGCCGACGCCCTCGAAGCGATCGGAAAAGTGGCTTTCGCATTCTTTATCCCGGTCTATTTCGCAATCGTTGGGCTGAAGCTCGACTTGATTCGTGGTGTGGCGCTATGGATGATGGTCGCCTTCATCGTCGGAAGCTGTGTCATCAAAATTCTTTCCGTGTCGCTGGCCGGCCGCTTCGCGGGTTTCCGTGGGCTGGACTTGTTTAATCTCGCGATTACGACAAACGCACGCGGCGGGCCCGGCATTGTGCTGGCAAGCGTTGCCTTTGATGCCGGAATTATCAGCGCCCAGTTCTATACGACCCTGGTGGTGGCCGCAGTCCTGACTTCGCAAATTGCTGGCGCGTGGCTGGACTACGTATTGCGAAAGGGATGGCCTTTGCTGACTCCCGCTATCAAACCAGAATCAGAGACCGAGACCGGGCTGCAAGCAGCGTAAGACTTCGTCGCTGACGTAGAAGCCTACTTCTTCCCCACAGCCTGCAGACACTTCCCGTAAAGTTCCAGCAGGTGTCCTGCATAGTCCTCAGGTTTTGAAGCGGAGCCGGTGCCTTGAAATCCCGCGCCGGTTGAGGCAGTGCGCCCATAGCCGGTTGTCATGGCGATGAATTTCATCAGATCAAGGGCGATGTCTTCGTTGCGCCGAGCTCCGGCCGTCACGCTGGGTACCTCATCCATGGAATTCTCCGTATGAAGTCAGAAGTGAAATTTTGATGATAGCAAAAGCTGTGAACACTGAGGATTGCCCCCAGCAGGAGCTCAGACCTAAGTCTGACCGGCCTTGCTCTTGAGTAGTTGCTCTAGCCGGTTCAGCAGGTATTGAGGATCTTCTTCGCCTTTGCGGATCCAAAGATCGGCCAGACCCAGGCTCTCGTCAAGAAGCTCGCCATATGCCGAGAGAATGATAATCGGAACTGAAGAATTCATCTTGCGGATCTCGCGCGCCACTTGCAGACCGTTCATGTCCGCCATCCAGTAATCGAGCACAACGGCATCGATGGGTGCGGACTTGAACGCCTTTACACCCAGGGCACCTGATTTTGCTGCCAAGACCTTGTATCCAGCGGATTCGAGCAGGTTCTGGCGTAGCTGAAGTGCCGTTTGCTCGTCATCGATACAGAGGATCGTGGCTTGCTTGGATTCCATTTCCGAAGGGCGTAAGACTGTTTGAGGCTAGGCTAGCTAAGTTAGATTCGTACAGATAGGCCATTCCACGCAATACAGATATTTATGTAGGGTGCGGGCTGCTCGATCAATCACGCACCGGCCCGGTCGATTCCCTGACTACGAGTTCCGGCTGAACAGCAATTTCTGGTTGAGCTTCCTTTTTCAGTTCAATACGGTCAACCAGGAGATCGACCGCAATCTCCCCCATCTTGTAGAGCGGCTGGCGAATAGTGGTCAAACTCGGATAATGAAATGCCGCCGCCGGAATGTCGTCAAATCCTACGACGGAAACATCTTGTGGCACACGCAATCCGCTCTCGTGGAATGCGCGAATCGCCCCGATGGCGGAAATGTCGTTATAGGCAAACAGCGCTGTGAAAGGACGTTTCTTGTCCACCAGTCTCTTGCCGAAAGGGTATCCGAGATGGGGAGTTGAATCTGATGAATCGATCTGAATTACCAGTTCCGGATCCACTTCAATTTCTAAATCTCGCGCCACCGATTCGACCGCCTCCCAGCGGGACTGCGAGTCGGCACTATTAGGGTGCCCTTTCAAAAACGCTATTTTTCTATGTCCCAGATCGGTTAAATGTCTCAGCGCAAGCTCAGCCGCGTGGCGATGGTCTAAAACAATATTCGTGACTCCTTCGTTTTCCTTATGGCCCGGAATAGCAACAGCCGGCACGGGAAGTGAGTGCGCAAGGTTGAAATCGAGCGTGATAATTCCTTCTGCTCCCCGCTGCAAAAGCAAACGCGCGTACTTATCAAACAACTCAGGATCGTGCCGGTGGACGCCGGTTACAAAAAAATAATTCTTCTGCCGCGCGCTGCCCTCGATGCCGGCGATTACGGAAGAGCTGTAACCGTCGCCAATCTCGTGGGCAATAACACCAATCGTGAAGGTCCGCTGCTTCCGCAGCGAACGCGCAAAAAAGTTTGGGCGATAGTCGAGCTTGCGTGCCGCCGCAATTACTCGCTCGCGTGTGGACTTGGGAATATGCCTGGCCGATGGAGCGTCATTGAGAACGGCGGAAACCGTACCAGCGGAGAGCCCGACGTGGGCTGCCACCGCTTTCAACGTTACATTTGTCTCGGAAGACTTTTTCTTTTCGGGCATGAATTGCAAGAACGCGCGCAGCGCGCAGTTGACGGCAAGACGCTACATTATATTTGAAAGCTCGATTTTGACCAGCCAGAACAGCGCAATCGCAGCAATATGCCTCTCTCCGCCTTACGTTTTCAGGCCCAAATGCCAGAGCAAATAGCTGGCAGTTTCCTTCAACAAAGCTACAGTTTTCTGCCACAAAGACCTTGGCCGCGAATCCGGCCGCGGCGCCAAAAATACCTGCAAGCCTTGATGACTCAGCAACATGCGAATGCGAAACATATGGTACGCATCGCTGACTGCAATGCACGTACTCATCCGGTTTGCGCGCATGATCGCTGCCACGCGTGAGGCGGATTGCGCGGTGTCCGAGGCCTGTGTCTCGGCGACCAGGGCGGCCTCCGGAATTCCCTTTCTCATCAGGTAATCGTGCCCTACGCCGCCTTCGCTAAAGTTAGGATCGGCGGCCGATCCGCCCGTGGTGATTACAACCGGAGCAAGGCCTTTCCGAAAAAGTTCGTTGGCATGATCTAAACGAGCGCGGAAAACTGGTGAGGGACGACCATCGTACTCGGCGGCGCCAAAAACAATGATTGCGTCGGCAGGCTGAAGCTCCTGCTTGCCGGCGTCACGCACAATGGAAAAAGAAACGTAGGAGACTGCGACAACCACAACGGCGAAGGCGATAAGCGCTGCCCAGAGCAGCCTGTGTGTGAACTTTTTCCGAACCGCGGGCGTCGCGATCACCCCTTCGCGAAAAATTCCGAAATCTCCGATGACGGGATCGCGCCTTCGCGCAATATCTTCCACCGTGCCTCATCGTCAGTAAGATCAACAATAGTTGAGGCGACTTCGCGCGGCGACTCACCACCATCCACAATGATTGGAATACGGGTACCGAGCTGGTCGCGGACCGCGGCCGCTGAAGTGCACTCGGTTTCGCCGCTCAGGTTCGCAGAAGTCGCTGTGATCGGAATCTGTGCAGCCTTGACTACTTCGAGCGGAATGACCGAATTTGGCACGCGTATCGCGACATTTCCAGTATTGGCCGTAACTTTCAGAGGCAAACGGGAAGCGGCTTTTATGATTATCGTGAGCGGCCCGGGCCAGAACTTCTTGGCAAGAGCGTAGAACTCTTCAGGCAGAGGTTTTGCCAGTTCTTCAGCTTGTTCAACGTTTTCGATCAGCAACGAAAGGGGTTTGTGGCGTGAGCGGGACTTAATCTCATACACGCGATCCACGGCACGCAAGTTGAATGGATCAGCCGCGAGGCCGTAGAACGTGTCGGTCGGCATTCCCAGGACTTCGCCCGCACGGATCTGATCAGCAGCATATCGGATGAGGGAAGGCTCAGGTTTTTCGCTGCTGATTTTGACGATTTCCACGCGCACTGCGCACTCCAGAACAGGGGTACTTGCGAAAGTAAAGATAACATGAGCATCGGTTGTTCGCCGAGTAACGCGTATGATCTGTCACTGGGAGCAGGGCTTGCATAACACCAGGCATTCCGAAATCAATCGGCTGCGGCGCATTGAAGGCCGGCATAATGCGCTTCTCAAAGAGATTCGCCAGGCGTTCAACACTGGCGGTCTCACTGCTTCAGGCGAGTGCGCCGTGGAGGGTTTTCGAATTATTGAAGAGGCGATTCGCAGTGGTCTGAAAATTCGCGCTGTTCTCGTCAGCGAGTCGGGAAAGGACAGGGCCACTCGCCTGCTCCCGCAGATCGCCTCGCATGTTGAAACCGCTCTCGTCCCCGACAAACTGTTCACCAGTATCGTGCCCAGCCAAACTCCCCAAGGTGTGGCTGCCCTCGTCCAGGTTAGGCTGCATACTTTGGACAATGTTGTGGATAATTCCGTTGCAGGTCCAATTGTTGTGATCGCCGGAATTCAGGACCCTGGCAATCTTGGCACGATCCTGCGTTCTTCCGAAGCCTTCGGAGCAAAAGGCGTTCTGCTCGGCAAAGGGACAGTCAGCCCCTTTAACAGCAAAGTCGTCCGAGCTTCTGCGGGATCGATCTTTCGAGTTCCAACTGTAGTGGACCTCGACTTGAAAGCTGCGATTCCGTTGCTGCGCGCTCGCAATATCCGCCTGCTCGCGACCTCTTCTCACAAGGGCACCTCTTTGTCACAGGCGAACTTGAGCGGAGACGTTGCGGTGTTCGTTGGAAATGAAGGTTCAGGTGTCGAAAAACGTCTTTGGTCAGAAATGGATGAGCTGATCATGATCCCGCACTCTCCACGCGTGGAATCGTTGAACGCCGGAATTGCCGCCAGCATCATTCTCTATGAATCCGCTGAGCAGCGGTCCCAGCTTGCCGATCGAATCTCCGGTCAGTAAAACATTTCTGCGATACTAAAAGTCGATGTCGCCAGATCCAAAATCTGTTAAGGTCCATCTCACTTCCGGCGAAGGGGTGGACATCGAGTGGAAGGACGGGCACCTTTCGAGCTACACGTTTCCCTATTTGCGTGATGCTTGCCCGTGCGCGTTATGCCAGGAAGAACGTGGGGCGAGCGGCCGCAAACCCGGAGAGCCGCAAAAAGCGAAACCCGGCGAGCTGCCTATGTTCAAGCCGGCAATGAAAGCAGTTTCAGCCGAGGGCGTCGGCAAATACGCTATTAAGTTCAAGTGGAATGACGCCCACGAGTTAGGCATCTATTCGTGGCAGTGGCTAAGGCAAATTTGCCCGTGCGAGGAGTGCGCTAAGGAAACAGAAACCAAGGCCAGTTAACGCTGCTGCGCGTTTTTGGCTGCTTCCTCCAGCGCCTTTTGCAAGTCAGGGTGTTCAGTCAAGACTTCCTGCATCGATTGTCGTCCCAGCTGCTCGCCCCATTTTTCTCCTGCTTGCGTGCATTCGATCAGCACCTTCGGAAGTATCGTAATCACTTTTTTGCCAAGCGGCGTCGCATAAAACTGCGTCAATGCACGGATATCTTCATCCGACAAGTATTTGTCATAGATCGGTATAACGAGGTCCACCATTTGCTGGGGATCAGCTTTCGACTGGAATCTTTCAAAGAACAGTTGGATGAGTCGTTCGCGATACTCTCCCGGGGGGAACATGTTGGTGAGTGAAGGACGCATGTTCGTTTCCATGGCGGTCATCACCTGCACCATGTTGGCCTTGGTTCCGATCATGTCCAACAAATTCCGGATATCGGCTTCCTTGGCCGGATCAATCTTCGGCTGTGCTGCAGCAGCAGCTTGTTGAGAATCTTGGGCGCTGCTGGCAGAAGAGGGCGTCTGGGCAATGCACATTGCGGCACAAAGGATCATGCTTACTAGAACGGCTGTGATCTTCATTGAGAGCTCCTGGTCGAAACTGTGCTGATCGTACCCGGATTCGTTTCATGCGCCGAGTAACTATGGTCATTCCAAGTACGGTTCAGAGGACAGGTCAATACGTCCTGTAAAATTCCAGTAGCGAATCTCCGGAGCCGTTCTCCTCATTGTCTTTTCTTTCACAACTGAATCCCCAGCAGCGCGAAGCCGTTGAGACCACCGACGGGCCGGTGCTCATCCTGGCGGGCGCCGGAAGCGGCAAGACGCGCGTCATCACCTTCCGCATCGCGCATTTGATCGAACACATTGGAGCGATGCCGGAGTCCATTCTCGCAGTTACATTTACCAACAAAGCTTCCGCCGAAATGGGGGAACGCGTCGAAAAAATTACTGGCGGATCGTCGATCGCCAAGCCGGTCATTTCGACGTTCCATTCCTTTTGCGTGCGGATGCTGCGCAGAGATATTGAAGCGTTGCGAATTCCTTCGTCTATTCCAGGCAAGCCAGCGATCGGGCATACGAAAAGCTTCGTTATTTACGACGAAACCGACCAGCAACAAGTGACGAAGTCGATCATGAAGCGCCTAGGGATTGACGACAAGCAACTCACGCCTCGTGCAGTTCTCAGGCAAATCTCGTGGGCGAAGAACCACATGCTCGATCCGCAGGAGGTTTATCTCAACTCGGCCGATCCGAAAACAGAGCGCGTGGCTCACATCTATGAGGAGTACAGGAAAGAGCTGCTGCGGGCGAATGCACTCGATTTCGACGATCTGCTGCTCGAAGCCGTGCGGCTCCTGAAATCTTCGCAGCAGGTGCGCGAGTACTACAACCAGCGGTTCCAGTACATTCTGGTTGACGAATATCAGGACACCAACCGTCCGCAATACGAACTGATGCGGCTGCTTGCGGGCACTCGCCACAATGTGTGTGCCGTTGGCGATGAAGACCAGTCAATCTACTCATGGCGCGGCGCCGACATTCGCAACATTCTCGAGTTCGAAAAAGACTTCCCCGAAGCCAGGATCATCCGGCTTGAGCAAAATTACCGCTCGACGCAAAATATTTTGCAGGCGGCTTCGGCAGTGGTCGCCAACAACGTGCGGCGTAAAGGCAAGAATCTCTGGACCTCGCGCCAGGGTGGAACGAAAATCGGCTACTACGAAGCCCCGGATGGCGAAAACGAAGCCCTGTTTGTTGCTGACTCAATCGCGAAATATGTGCGAGAAGCGACCGAGCGCGGCGATGATCCCCGCGCGGCGGTGCTCTATCGAATCAATTCGCAGTCGCGCTTATTTGAAGAAGCCATGCGGCGGTATCAGCTCAAGTACCACGTCGTGGGCGGCTTTTCATTTTATGACCGCGCAGAAATCAAAGATCTGATTTCGTATTTGAAGGTCGTGCACAATCCTGAAGACTCGGTTTCGCTGTTGCGCGTCATCAACAGTCCTGCTCGCGGGATTGGCAGGACCACGATGGAAGTAGTCGAACGGATCGCGCTCGAAACCGGACTGTCCCTCTGGGGAGCACTCGGCGAATGCGTGAATCGCGGCCTGCTTCCGGCGCGAGCGCTGCAGGCCCTCAAATCTTTCCGCGATTTGATCGAAGATGCGCGCGCAATGGCAGCGGGGACGTACGCGGAAAGACTGCAGGAAGATGTGGCGCAGGCTGGTGTGTCGCGGGCGCCCTCGCCCGCGAAGATAATCACCGAAGATGCGGGGGTTAGCTTTGAGAGTGGGATCGAATTCGATCCCGCAGAGCTGGAGAATATTTCGTTTGATTTCGGTGCGGCTGAAATCGCGGAAGAAGTGTCTTCGCCGAACGAAAACGCGGGCGAGGGCGCCCGCGCCACACCGGAAAACCTCGCCACACCTGAACCCTTCCGCACCCCCGGCGGTCCCGCCAACATTGCTGAAATTCTCAAGTTCCTGATCGACCGCACCGGGTACATCAGAATCCTCGAAGAGGAAGACACGCCTGAAGCTTTTTCGAGAGTCGAAAACATCCGTGAACTGGTCAACGCCGCCATGGATTCAAAAGATCGCGGCGAGACGCTCGACCAGTTTCTGGATCATGCGGCCCTGGTGAGCGATGCCGACGCATACGACGAGCGTGCCCAGATCACGCTGATGACGCTGCACGCAGCCAAGGGGCTCGAGTTTCCGTTGGTTTTTCTGTGCGGCTTGGAAGAAGGCCTGTTCCCTCATTCACGAACGTTTCTGAATCCAGACGACATCGAAGAAGAGCGCCGGCTCTGCTATGTGGGAATGACGCGCGCCATGGACCAGTTGGTGATCACGCGCGCCGTGTACCGCCGCCGCTACGGAACCGACATGCCGGAGGCCAGCGTTCCTTCGCGGTTCCTGGAAGAGATTCCAGCCGAGCTGGTGGAGGAGGTTGGGACTGGCAGAGGCCGTGTGGGTCGGACATTCTTGTCCGACAGAGATGGACGTTACACCTATGGCCGAAGAGGAGTTCAGCCGAGTCGTCCTCGGAGGGAAATGCCCGAGCCACCCGGCCAACACTACTCTTACGAAGACGAAGATCAGTCCGCAATGTGGCGGGAGCCGCAACCTGCAAAGAAACCGGCGACTCCGAAGTACAACTCTATCGACAACATCGCGGAGTTCTTCGCGTCACGAGGGAAGAAGTTTTCTGTGCCGAAGGTCCCCGTTGAAGAGCCGAAGGGCCGCCGCGGATTTCGCCCCGGACAGAAAGTTAAGCACCCGAAATATGGCGAGGGTACGGTCTATCAGCGCGAAGGCGACGGCGAAGAGGCGAAGATTACGGTACAATTTCCTCGCTTCGGCTTAAAAAAGCTGGTGGAGAAGTACGCGCAGCTGGAGAAAGCCTGAAGCAATTTGGTAATTTTGTAATCGGGAGGAGATATTTTGTAATTTGATAATTGAGTAATTTTGAAATTTGAAAACCGTCAGCTCGGCTGGGCCGTGTTTTCAATTGCACAATTACCCGATTACAAAATTACTCAATCGGACTTTTCATGGCCAATACAACCGCACTCAGCAGAGATGAACGCAAAAAAGCAAAACGCGCCTCCCGCAAGAAGCGCAAGACCGAGCATCCATTGAAGCCCCGCGAGTACGCTCGCGGCTCGCAGAAGCGCAAGGTGAAGAAACTGGCGCGCGGTCAGGCGAAACGGTAGGATCGGGAGGGCACGACTGTCAGTTGTGCCGCTAACAGGCAAGGAACGGTGGTCGGCGCGGCTGAAGCCGTGCCCTCCCTTTGTACGAATCGTACGGTCACCCTTTGACTCCACAAGCCACCACGGAGCGGACCACCGGACCAGCCAACCAGCTTCTCTGCTGCAAATCCATCGATAAGCTGATCGCCGAAGCTGAGCAGCCTGAGCATCAGTTGCGCAAGACACTTGGCCCGTGGTCGCTGACCGCACTCGGCATTGGGGCCATCATCGGCTCCGGCATTTTTGTCCTCACAGGCACGGCCGCCGCAGGCGAACACTTCGAAGCGCCTTCGATCCTTCATGCCCAGGTGCTCGACCTGGTCGTGAACTTTTTGCGCACAGGAACTACCGCGGGGGCGCTGATGCACGGTCGTCCGGCTGCCGGCCCCTCGATCGCGCTCTCGTTCATTCTGGTTGCAATTGCCTGCAGCTTCGCCGGACTGTGTTATGCGGAACTCGCTTCCATGATTCCCATCGCCGGAAGTGCCTATACGTATTCTTATGCAACGCTCGGCGAAATTTTTGCCTGGATCATCGGTTGGGATCTGATTCTCGAATATGTGGTCAGCAACGTCGCTGTGGCCGTCGGGTTCAGCGGATATTCGAAGGCTCAGTTGGCGGTTTTCGGGATTCACTTGTCAGACAAATGGTCGAGCCCGGTTTGGGCCGCAGGCCAATGGACAGGCGCGTACTTCAACCTGCCTGGATTTCTGATCGTCTTTATCCTGACTCTATTGCTGGTCCGCGGAGTACGGGAATCGGCGGAAGCAAACAACGTGATGGTCGTGATCAAAATTGGCGCGATCTTGACGTTCCTCGTGGTAGGCGGAATGCTGGTGAACAAAGCGAATTGGGTGCCGTTTGCACCCTCCGGCTTCGCGGGCATCGTCACCGGCGGCGCGATTGTCTTTTTTACCTACATTGGGTTTGATTCTGTTTCAACTGCTGCCGAGGAGTGCAAGAAGCCTCAACGTGACCTGCCCTTTGGCATCATCGCCTCGCTCATCGTTTGCACGTTGCTCTACGTAGGCGTTGCGGTTGTGCTGCTCGGAATGCTGAAGTACACGACGTTTGTCTCAGGGCCGGCGGCTGAGGCCCCTGTCGCTTATGCGCTAAAGGTCCTGGGCGCTCATCCGGTGTTTCGTTCGGTGATCGTGATCGGCGCGCTGATGGGAATGATTTCGTCGATTCTGGTCTTTCAATACGGCCAGGCGCGAATCTGGTACGCGATGTCACGCGATGGGTTGCTACCGAAGTTATTCTCCGCTGTGCATCCCAAGTTCAAGACTCCGCACTGGTCGACGTGGATTGCCTGCTTTGCGGTGGGGATCCCAGCCGGGCTGGTGGATATAGGCGACGCCGCTGATCTGTCGAATATTGGTACACTGTTCGCGTTTGTGCTCGTCTCTCTGGGAGTGATTTTTCTTCGCCGCAACCAGCCCAATCGACCGCGGGCCTTTCGCGTGCCTCTTGTGCCCTGGTTCCCTTTAATCTCCGTGATTCTTTGCGGCGGCCTGATGACCGGCCTGACGGTGATTACCTGGCTGCGCTTTGTAGTTTGGCTGGTTCTCGGCTTGCTGATTTACTTTCTGTACAGCCGCAAGCACAGCGAGTTTGCGAGGGGTTGAGTGGTTCGCATTCTACGGCACTCGAAGATGAGCAGACCATCATTTCACTTCTTCAATCTTAAATCCCGACGGCTCAGCGAAAAGGTCTCTCTTAAAGGGCACCTCTTCCCAAAGCAGGTAGCGCGCCGTATACGACTTCTCGCGGCTTACCAAGCCGATCATTATGGGAGCGTGAATGTCGACGCGTTCGACCAAATTCACGGTCCAGTCACCGACCTGGAGCTCGTAATACTTAGCTTCAAAGTGTAGCTTCGGCCCCGCAACCAGCTTCGCACCGTTATGCTGAAAAAAATCGAGTTCGCGTCCAATCTCGATTTCCCCAATCTTGCTCCTTGCCATCTCCTCGCTCATCGCGAAGATAGGTAGGCGGCAATTGAAGGTCGGCCCTGGATCGAGCATATGCTTGGCAGTATTGTCGGCCAAATTGATGAGCCAAGCGTCCGGTTCGTTCATCAGCAATCTACCGTGAATGCCCTTTTCTGGATCTGGCTCCTCATCAACTCGGCAGTATCGGTTCGAAGCACGCCAGTAAACCTTGGGTTTGTTGAAGAATGAATCAGCCGGGATATCCTTGGCGCTCATTTGCACAACGGCGTGGATCATCTTGCTGGGAGGGTCCGCAGAAACAGCGGTCCCAGCAAGTACATGCAAAATCATCACGCTTACAAAGTATCTCAATACAGTGGCTGTTACCTGCTTCACAAGGCTCCTAATTTACGGAGCCCAGTATCTCACGGGCAGAGTCCCACGATCATTTTGATGACGCGTTCGCGTCAGATCGGGCGCTCCTGTGCCTCGCCAAGGACCTTTCCGAACTCTACAATCGATACGTGCCATCGAACTTCATCCGTTCCCTTCCTAAGGCCGAACTACACCTTCATCTCGAAGGCTCGGTCACGCCGCAGACACTCGTCGAACTTCGTCAACAGCACGGCAAAGAGAGCACTCTCGCCGAAGCTGAATCCCTCTATCATTACCAGGATTTTCTCGGCTTCCTGATGGCATTCAAGACTTTGACTGACGACCTGCAGACGCCTGAGGACTACGAACTGATTGCCTACCGCTTGGCGGAACAGCTCAAAGGCGAAAACGCGCTGCACGCCGAAGTCTATGTTTCCGTCGGCGTCTGTCTGTGGCGCAGGCTGGATTTCGACGCCATTTTCGAAGGTCTTGAACGCGGCCGCGAGCGGGGCGAAAAAGATTTCGGCATATCTCTACTCTGGATCTTCGACGCCGTGCGCCAGTTCGGGGCGGAAAAAGCGCAGGAGGTGTTCGAGCTCGCAGCGAAATATCGCGACAGAAACGTCGTTGGCATCGGCATTGGCGGCGACGAGCAGAAAGCCCCGCCGGAATTGTTTCGCGAGCAGTTTGCCTATGCGGCTGGCCACGGCCTGCGGCTCACCTGCCACGCTGGCGAGAGCGCCGGGCCTGAATCCATCTGGGGTGCGTTGAATCTCGGCGCGGAACGGATTGGTCACGGACTGACGGCCTGTCAGGATTCCGAGCTGATCGAAGAGCTGGCCGAGCACCAGGTTCCAGTCGAGATTTGCCTGACCAGCAATTTGCGGACCGCCTGCTGCGCGAACTTATCCGACCATCCGGTCAGAAAATATTTCGATCAGGGACTAATGATCACGCTGAACACCGATGATCCCGCCATGTTCGGCGCCTCGCTGACCGGCGAATATGAACTCGCGCAAACGGAATTCAGCTTTACCGACGAACATCTGCGCGAGCTGGCCCGCAATTCGTTTGAGGCATCGTTCCTTTCGGCGGAGAAGAAAGTAAAATTTCTGGAGCTGTTCGATACCGCGGTTCTGCGGGCGTAAATGGCGAGATGATGGTCGAACAGAAGTTACCGGACGCGAGAACAGCCGAGCTCTATTGCCCGAAGTGTGCTGTAGAGGTCACGAACCCGCTCACCTGTGGGGATTGTGGCGCCGTGATCTGCCCGCGTTGCGGCACACCACTCGAATTCCCCGATGAACTCGGCATGGGGTAAAAGCGGTGTTACCAGGTTTGCCGATTGAGTTCGGCCCAGCCGCCCAAAGCGTCAGAATGCGACTGACGAGCAAGAACTCTCGCTCTCTCGATGAGCAGCAATTCACGAAAGTACGGCAGCTTGGACCAGAACTTGCGGAGCAAGTTCTGGTACTCGGCAAACGGAGTCGGGAGGGGGAGAGCACTAGGATCCACACCAGTCTCCAGAATGCTTCTAACCCGCCCAATGGCGCTGAAGGCACGGCTTAACTCGGCAAAGTTGAGGGTTAAAACAAATGCCTCATTCTCACCTCCTTGTCCATCCAGCACTCGGCATAGCGTCTTCGAGGCCTCGATCAATTCGCAAAGGAGTTCCGAAGACGCCTCGGCTTGCTTCCTGTGATCGGTCATGGCGCGCTTGAAAGCATTGTTTCCGCTTCCACTTTGATCCAGGCCTCGCGAACTTCCGCAAGTTGCTGTTGTAACTCGGCAAGAATCGGCCGCGAAGAGCGGACCTGAGCTTCCATGAGCCTTTCACGCAGTACGACGTAGAAGCGACCCAGGTTTCGCGCAACATCACGTCCGCCGTCATAGCGCAAAGTCGCCTGCAAATACCCAATCACGGAAATCGCATGCCCAATCGCCTGCGCGCAAGCTTCAATGCGCGCATCGATAAGCGCCTCTGAAGCCTGCGCGACATCGCGTATCAATTGGTCATATAGCAGGATGGTGAGCCGCACCGGGTTTGCCCCACGGACTGCTTGTTCCTGATATGCGCGTCGCGGATCCATGCTCTATCCGCTCACGCCTTGTGCAGGCGCGGTATTGCCGGAAGAACTTGGCTGGATTCCAAGCTGCATATCTATCGCCTGTAGCTGAAATGGATATTCCTCGATCAGCGCGTTGACCAGGCTGAATTCGGCCCCCAATTGCGCTTGCTGCGAGGCAATCCGGTCCTGAAGGTCCGTAATCGTGTTGCCGATGTCGGACTGCTGCTGCTGGTTTTGCAAAAGATCAAGATTTATCAGGCCCAGGGTCGGGTCCGTCAGGTTCTGCAAGTCACGCGCAAAATTGTTGCCGAAGCCGTTTTGTGATGCGTTCTGGAAAAAGCCCACCACGCCGGAGGGGTTCGTCGCAATCGCATTACCGAGCTGGGTCTGGTCCACGCTCAACGTTCCATCGTTGTTCATCGTGATGCCGAGCGATGCCAGGCTGCTGATTGGGTCCGTAGTTCCGGTCGAGTAGGTGGCGGCACTGAGCAAACTCGACTGCAACAGCCGCAGCGTGTTGTCGCCGCCGAGCGGCCCTTCCGAATTCGTGCTGGGATCGACCGTGAACTGCTGGTTGATGTCGCCGACCAGCGTGTTATATGCGCTGACAAAGTTGCCGATCGCCTGCATCGCCTGGCCCACGTCGGGACCTACCGAGACCTGCACCGGAACCGAAGCTATCGCGGCCTCGAGGTTCAGCGTGACTCCGGGAATCGCTCCCGTAACAGTATTGGTCGTGCTGCTGAACGGAATGCCATCGACGCTGAAGCTGGCGTCCGTCCCGCCGAGTGGTGCATTGAAGGAAAGAGCGGTGGTGTTGTTCGCGACTGCCAATGCTCCCGTAGTGCCCGTAGCCTGGCTGTAGACCGCGAGACGCGCTCCGCTTGCATCGCTCAATACACTGGCAGTCACTCCCCAATTTTGCGAATTGATGTAGCTGGCGATCTTGCTCAGCGTGTCATTTGTTCCAGTCGAGATAGCAACATCGTGAGTCGCGCCACCCGCGCCGCCGACCTGAATCTCTAAGTCGGCCGTGCTCTGGCCATTGGGAAGAATCGAGGTGTTCGCATCAGGGACAGGTTGCGTGTATAGGGTGCCCTGCGTGGCCAGCGTGCTCACAACGACGGTGTGTGTTCCCGGTGTGGCGTTTACCTGCGCCGACCCAGTCACGATCCCCGGTTCGGAAGAGTCGACAGTTTGCGCAGTAAGCGGACCGAGAATATCAGCCAGCGAATTTACTGCCGAAGACAGGCTATTCAGATGGCCATTGATCGTATTCAGCAGGCCAGCCTGCGTCTGCAGCGTGCTTTGCTGTTGCTGGTAAAGCTGAACCTGACTTTGTTCGGGTGCCTGCACCGCGTTTACCAGCGAATTCACGTCTATGCCATTTCCTGAGAGCAGCGTGGCGGAATTTAAACTGATCATGAGTCTTTCCTAATCGTCAGGGCACGGCCGAACTTTGGGCTGCAATTTAATCGCGCAATCCCACATCTCAAGCGTTTTCTAATGCGTTTGCGCATTGGCTAAAAAATCAAGTCCAAAGTAAAACGGGAGGGCGCTGGTTGACGCCCTCCCGCCGCTGCGTCGAGGGTTAGTGGAGGAGTGACAAAACCAGTTGCTGCGTCTGATTCGCCTGGGCCAGCGCGGCAATGCCGGTCTGTTCCAGGATGGAGAACTTGGTCAGGTTCGCCACGGTCGATGGAATGTCTGCCGCCCGGATCCCGTCTTCAGCAGTGGTCAGGTTCTGCACCTGGTTGTTGATGACATTGCTGGCGCTCTGCAGCCGGTTGATACCCGCGCCCAACGTACCACGCGTGCTGGCCACGTTTTGAATCGCCTGGTTGATGAAGTTCAATGCCGTCTGCGCCGCCGCCTGCGTGGATAGAGACGTGGTCGAAAGATTGACCGGGCTGCCGCCGCTGCCGTTGGTGATACTGGTCGTGCTGATCGCGCCTATCCCAACATCGATCGGGCTGGAGCCAGCCGTGGTTGAGTCGCTGAGGTAAATCGCCGTCTGCGCGGCGCCGGTGGAAGTGCTGAATCCGCCCAAAACGCCGCCAGTTGTAGCCGTTCCGCCCACGGTTGGCGATTGCGTGCTTTCCGTATCCGTGATGACAAGAGTGCCGCCTACCAGCTCGCCCGAGAATCCCTGGTTCGCGTTCCCGATGTCAGTGATCAAGGCCTGCACCGTGAGTCCCCCATTGTCCGTGACGGTCACCGAGCGCGTAGCATCTGCAGAAGTTACGGTTACGGTCTTGGCCGTGCCGGCGGTTCCCGCAAAAGTGCCGATTGCAGTGTTCGCGTTCGTAGTGAGGGTTCCGGCAACCGTGGGGGCCGTAGTATTGCCAATCGCGCTGACTACCAGGTGGCCGCCGCTGAGCGTTGCTGTGTACTGGCCGGTGGAATTGACCGCGGTGATCAGGTTCTGCACCGTGTCAGTCGCGCCGGCTGTATAAACCAGGTTGCCATTTACGGTGAGGGTAAGGCCCGCCGGAGAGCCGCTGGTCAGCAGCGCTGAACCTGTCGTCAAGCCTGTTCCGGTACCGGTCGCGAATCCGCCGATACCGCCGAGCGTTGTGGTCGACGTCAATGTTGCGGTGGCGCTCGTGGCGTCGCCCTGATTCTGGAAAATTGTGGTCCCGTTATAGGTGGTTGTGCTGCCGATACGGTTGATTTCCGCGAGGATCGAGGAATACTCAGCCTGGATGGCGGTGCGCTGCGAGTCGGAGACCGTTCCGTTGGAGGATTCCGTAGCCAGCGTTACCGCGCGGTTCAGCAGAGTCGTGACCTGCGATAGTGCGCCGTCAGCGACCTGCAGTTTGCCCACGCCGTCATGCGCGTTGCGCGACGATTGCGTCAGCGCGGTGATGTTCGCCTGCAAACCATCGGCGATGGCCAAGCCGGCGGCATCGTCAGCACCGCTGTTGATTCGCGAGCCTGACGACAACTGGAACAGCGTTGTTTGCAGGCTGCTGCTGGTAATCGACAACTCATTTTGCGCGGCGAGCGACGCCGGGTTATTCAAAATGCTTAGCGACATTGTTTGTTTGCTCCTGTTGGGCTGAGTTGGTTCCGTCTTTCGGAATCGCCCCGCCTGAAACCCTGCCGAGGCCGTTTTAGCTTCCTGCTGAACGGGTTCGGAACCTTCCTGCTTTCTCTACACACATCGGAAGCAGTCAGGAGGCGCTTTAGTGGCGCCGCGCCTTTCCACGCGAACTTCCGTAACTGCCGTACATGCCCAGCCGTGAATTTGCAATCCCGCACGTGCCGATGGCGTTAGTGGCGGCTGCCCCATGATCCATCTCACCCGGCTCAATAATTCAAGATTCACCATCAACTCCGACCTGATCAAGTTTGTCGAAAAAAGTCCCGACACCGTTATTACTCTGCTCAGCGGCGAAAAAATCCTCGTGCAGGAGAGCGTTGACGAAGTCGTCGAGCGGGTTGTGGACTTCCGCCGGCGTCTGCTTTCCGCAATTGTGAGCTGGAGTGGCGTGCGCGCCGGCGCGCTTCCCGTGACCTGTCTCTCGCCGGAAAGCCACAAGGAAAGTGAAGGGTAAACGTGGACAAAGCCAGCGTTACCGGCCTGCTGCTGGGAGTTCTTGGCATTGTTGGCGGCCTGCTGCTCGAAGGCGGAACACTTTCTCAAATCCTACAGCCCACCGCGGCCATGATCGTCTTTGGTGGTACTGCGGGCGCGGTCCTGATTCAATTCCCTCTGCCGGTCGTGATGACCGCGATGCAACGCCTGGCGGGAATTTTCGCCGAGCCACGCACCGGGCTGGAGCCTGCCATCGAGCGTCTGGTGAGCTACGCGAATATCGCTCGTCGCCGCGGGATCGTGGCCCTCGATTCAGAGCTGCCCAATGTTTCTGACCCTTTTATGAGGAAGGTCCTCACCCTTGCGGTCGATGGCACTGAGCCACAGGAGCTCCGCAAAATCGCAGAACTCGAACTTGACAATCAACTCGAGCGCGAAGAGCGCTTCTCGCAGGTGTTCGAATCGGCAGGCGGATTTTCGCCGACCGTCGGCATCATCGGCGCGGTTCTCGGGCTCATCCAGGTTATGCAGCATCTGGACAAGATCGACGAAGTGGGGCGTGGTATCGCGGTCGCATTCGTCGCAACCATTTACGGCGTGGGAGCGGCCAACCTGCTGTTTCTCCCGGTTGCCGGAAAGCTGAGAATCCGCCTGCGGGAAGAGCAAGCCTTGCGCGAAATGGTACTGGAGGGGGTGGTTTCCATTCTCGGCGGAATGAACCCAAGCATGTTGCGGAATTCTTTGCATAGCTTCCTGGGCGAGTCGAGAGTCGACCTGCCTGAAGAAGTCAGAACCAGAGCGGCGAGCGCATGAGACGCAGAAGAGCTCCCATGCGCACACCCAGCCGCGATCGCTGGCTGGTCTCTTATGCGGATTTCATCACCCTGCTATTTGCTTTCTTCGTCGTGATGTACTCGGCTGCGCAGCTCGACAAACGCCGCGCCGGACAGCTTGCCACTGCTATTCAAACGGCATTTGTGCAGAAGGGTTCGCTGCCTCCGCACTCCTCTGACGTTGGCGGGACCAGCGCAAGCTCGCCGACTGGGCAAACTGAAGACGAGCAACTCGGGCTCGAGAAACAAATCCAGCAGGCGCTTGCGACAGAGATCTCTTCCGGCGACGTCGCCCTTCGCGAATCCGGCGAAGGCCTCGTCGTCAGCCTGCGCGAGGTCGGCTTTTTCGACACCGGTTCGGACAAAATCAAGGCCAGCTCCGTCCCCGCATTTGCCAAGCTCGCACACATTCTGCGCGCGAGCGGTAGCTACATCCGCATCGAGGGGCACACTGACAACGTCCCTATTCACAACCTGCGATTCTCCTCGAACTGGGACCTCTCGACTGCACGCGCCACTGCCACCATTCGCCTTTTCATTCACGATCAACTGAGTCCTGAGCGCATGGCCGCGGCCGGCTATGCCGAGTACCATCCCGTCGCCAGCAATAGCAGCATTCAAGGGAGGGCGATGAACCGGCGCGTGGACATCGTAATTCCCCGCAAACAAACGCCACCATAGTCAACGCCGCGATTTACAATTGGCACCGTGCCGAAGCAGCGACCCTCACGCAGTACCAGCGCCGGTGGGGCGGCTCCGCCCCATAAGTGGCTTGAGAACCTCGGCCTCATCGTCATCGTCGCCCTGATTCTCGCCATTACAATCACCCGCTACTGGCACAACATCCGCTGGAGCTTGCGCTGATTGCCGCGCGATCCACTTCTGGTCGTAATTCTTGGCCCAACCGGCAGCGGTAAAACTGCCCTATCGCTGGAACTCGCAACCCGCTTCCAAGGCGAAATCGTCAACTGCGATTCGGTCGCGCTCTACCGCGAATTTTTCATCGGAACCGCGAAGCCTTCCCGCGAAGAACAGGCCAGAGCTCCGCACCATCTGTTCGACACTATCGAGCCGACCACTTACACAACCGCCGGCGAATATGCGCGCATGGCACGAGCAGTCTTGCAGGAGATTCGTGACCGGGGCACACTGCCGATCGTTGTTGGAGGCACAGGGCTCTACCTGCGAGCGCTTCTCGACGGCTTATTCGCAGGTCCCGAGCGCTCAGAGGAATTGCGCGACCGCCTGAGGCAACGAGCTCATGACCGTGGCTCGCATTACTTGCATCGCCTGCTACGTCGCTTGGATAAGGCGGCCGCCGCTCGCATCCACGAAAAT
>DAIPJJ010000223.1:0-6417 GCA_036770325.1 Terriglobales bacterium | reverse complement strand
GGCTTGGACGAGCAAATCCGTTTCGTCACGCACAACGGTTGCCGAGTGCTGCTGATCGATCTTTCTAACTGCTCTCCGAGTGAGGTAATGCAGATTTGCAAGCTCGTGCCCGGACATATCAGCTCAGAGCCCCCCGGCTCCGTTCTTCTGCTGGCCGATTTCACCGGCGCCCAGTTCGACAGGAAAGCAATTACCAGCCTGAAGGAAGCCACCGTAATGGTGAGGCCTCACTTGAGGCGTTCCGCTTGGGTAGGCGTGGAAACTCTGCCGCACGTCTTTTACGAAAACATCAAGTCCTTCTCCCAACGGGATCTTCCTACGTTTCTTTCGCGCGACCAGGCAATGGCATGGCTTGTCCGGGATTGTCCTTAGCCGTCGCCTTTGTCTTCTCCGCCTGTTGATATCGACAGCCGTTATATCAGCGTTGCGATGAGCATCGCCGCCGAAGACCTCCAACAACTCATTTTCCCGTGAAGCTAGTCGCTTCTACCAGGCAGGTGGATTATGAGGGGCGCTATTTCTCAAACGGTTGAGGAATTTTTTTACCAGGCGGCTAGCGGCTGCTAACGATCTAAGCCGTTTCCTCTGCTTCGGAGTTCTTGAACCTGGAATCGCGGCTCTCTCGGACCTGTCGTTCACGAAGCCGTGCTGCACCATGACGGTCTCAACCATCTGAATGGTATTCGACAGCCAATTGCCTTCATCGTCGCCTGCCACGATACTCATTTCGCGCTCCGACCAGCTTTCTTGAAAGATACCGGCACCCCAGCTTTCTCGAAACAGTACCAAGGTGAAAACAAGAGTAACTTTGATCGCGATCAATGTTCGATGCGGTACAGACGTCCGAATCCGAGAAGCGATCGTGCGTCGCTGGAAACCTCTGCAACAGTTTCCACAGCCCCGTCTAGACAAACTACTAAATTAGATATATTCTAAACATTCCCAATGCAAGCTGATGCGATCAAGCGGTCCTTGGAGGACTGCGGCTTACGTTGTACGACGCAGCGTTATGCCGTGATGGCTTTCCTGGCCGGCCACAAAGGACATCCCACGGCCGCGGACATTTTCAAGGCGGTAAATCGCGTCGATCCGCGCTCCTCTCGCGCTACAACTTACAACAACCTGCGTGACCTGGTGAAGGCGGGTCTAGTGCGTGAAGTGGCCGTTGAAGGCCGCGCCGCACGGTTTGATTTAAACGGCATGCGCCACCACCATTTCATCTGCGACGGCTGCGGCAATGTTGAGGATATGGAATGGTACGACGTACCCAGGCCTGGATCACGTTCTCTCGGCAAGCGAGTGGTTCGGGAATGCCAGTTAATTTTCAGAGGGCTGTGCGCGAAATGTGCTGCGCGCCGCGCTTCTCGCGGTTCGTCGTAAGCGCCGACAAAAGTCGGCAATAACTTTTGGATTAATTCGTAGGAGACGAAATCATGGCAACAGAACTCACCGAACAACAACAACACGCTTCAACTGGTCCGAAACCCGACGCGCCCAAATCCGAATCGAAGTGTCCGTTCAACCACGGCGCTTCCTCTACCGCGATGAATCGCGATTGGTGGCCGAACCAGCTAAACCTCCAGGTTCTGCATCAACATTCGCGCCTTTCCAATCCGATGGACGAGGCCTTTGATTACGCCAAGGAATTCAAGAGTCTCGATCTGAACACCGTGATCAAGGACCTTCAGGCCCTCATGACCGATTCCCAGGAGTGGTGGCCGGCGGATTTTGGCCACTACGGCCCGCTGTTCATCCGCATGGCGTGGCACAGCGCAGGCACGTATCGCATCGGCGATGGACGAGGCGGCGCGGGAGCAGGCCAGCAGCGATTTGCTCCGCTCAACAGTTGGCCCGACAACGTGAACCTCGACAAGGCACGTCGACTGTTATGGCCAGTCAAACAAAAATACGGCCGCAAAATTTCCTGGGCTGATCTCATGATTCTCGCCGGCAACGTCGCCCTCGAGTCAATGGGCTTCAAGACCTTCGGCTTCGGCGGAGGACGCGCCGATGTGTGGGAACCCGAAGAGGACGTTTACTGGGGTCCCGAGGGCAAGTGGCTGGCCGACGAGCGTTACAGCGGCGAGCGTGATCTCCAGAACCCGCTTGGCGCTGTGCAGATGGGCTTGATTTACGTGAATCCGGAGGGACCAAACGGCAAGCCGGATCCGACCGCAGCCGCAAAAGACATTCGCGAAACATTCCGCCGCATGGCCATGAACGACGAAGAAACGGTCGCGCTGATTGCGGGCGGTCATACTTTCGGCAAGACACATGGCGCAGGCGAAGCATCGCATGTTGGTCCGGAACCGGAAGCAGCCAGCATCGAGGAGCAAGGCCTGGGATGGAAGAGCAAATACAAAACAGGCAAGGCTGGTGATGCAATCGGCAGCGGGCTGGAAGTTACCTGGACCCAGACGCCTACAAAGTGGAGCAACAACTTCTTCGACAATCTTTTCAAGTACGACTGGGAGCTTACGAAGAGCCCAGCCGGCGCGAACCAGTGGACGGCGAAGAATGGAGCCGGAGCCGGTACGGTGCCCGATGCTCACGATCCTTCAAAGCGGCACGCGCCAACCATGTTGACCACAGATCTCGCTTTACGCTTCGATCCTGCGTACGAAAAAATTTCGCGCCGGTTCTACGAGCATCCCGATCAGTTCGCGGACGCGTTCGCTCGCGCCTGGTTCAAGCTGACGCACCGCGACATGGGTCCGATTGCGCGTTATCTTGGCCCCCTCGTTCCGAAGGAAACGCTCCCGTGGCAAGATCCAATTCCGGCGGTTGATCACAAACTGATCGATGGCAAGGACGCTGCCGCGCTGAAGGCGAAGATTCTTGCCTCGGGATTGTCGACCTCTCAGTTGGTTTCGACTGCTTGGGCGTCGGCTTCAACCTTCCGCGGCTCTGACAAGCGTGGCGGCGCGAACGGTGCGCGCATTCGCCTCGAACCGCAGAAGAACTGGGAAGTCAACCAACCGGCTGAACTCGCGAAGGTGCTGCAGAAGCTCGAAGCGATTCAGGCGGAGTTCAACAAATCGCAAACCAACGGGAACAAGGGCAAGAAAGTTTCGCTCGCCGACCTGGTCGTTCTCGGCGGAGACGCCGCGATCGAGAAATCGGCAAAGGACGCAGGCGTGGATGTGAAAATCCCATTCAAGCCTGGGCGCATGGACGCATCGCAAGAGCAAACGGACGTCGAATCGTTCGAACCGCTCGAGCCGACCGCGGATGGATTCCGCAACTATCGTCGCGGCAGGCAGCGACTGTCGCCCGAGGAGCAGTTGATCGACAAAGCTCAGTTGCTGAGACTCACCGCGCCTGAGATGACAGCCCTCGTCGGTGGATTGCGAGTTCTCGGAGCAAACACCGGCAACTCCAGACACGGTGTTTTCACCAACAAGCCTGGCACATTGACGAACGACTTTTTCGTCAACCTGCTTGATATGAACACACAGTGGCAGCGCTCTACGAGTTCGAATGGCGCTGGAGACATCTACGAAGGCCGCGACCGCAAGACCAACCAGCTCAAGTGGACCGCGACCCGCGTCGATCTGATCTTCGGTTCGCACTCGCAACTGCGCGCGCTGGCAGAAGTCTATGCATGCTCCGATTCAAAGGAAAAGTTCGCGAAAGATTTCGCGGCGGCATGGGCCAAAGTGATGAACGCCGATCGCTTCGAGGCCGCCGCTTAAACCAGAATCGCTGCGGCAAGAACCTGGTCTTCAAACCCCACCTTCACGGTATTCGAGAGGTGGGGTTTTTGTTTCAGGACAAACTCCCAATCCACTGACAGCCCCCAACTTGCTCGGCGCTGCATGCGGAAGTTATATTCTGTGATTTCCAATTGGCAGTTTCAGGAAACATTTCTTATGAGATCGCGGACGGCGATCCACGCGCTGTGTCTGCTTGCAGGTTTGGCACTGATCGCTGCCGAGCCCTTAAAAGCAAAGACGTCCCCCATTGCTTACTTCCCTGCCAACAATGCGGTCCGTGTAAATCCCGATACGCATCTGGTTCTGACTTTTGCGAGTCCTCCCACCCTCGGCAACTCCGGCCAGATTCGTATCTATGACGCAGCCGGGCCCCGACTGGTCGACACACTCGATCTCAGTGTCCCTGCCGGCCCCGATCCTTCGCACCGAATCGCGAGCCCGCCGCCAGGCATTCCGCTCGATCCTTCCATTCCCACTTCGCCAACCACCACCACCCCCGCCGTACGAACAACTCCCGCTGACTTGCACAATTACCAGCTCACCACCATCGGCGGACTGCCTGACTTTCATTTCTTTCCTGTCATTGTTCATGGCAATGTAGCCACGGTTTACCCACATAGCAACGTTTTGAAATATGGACACACCTACATGGTGCGAATCGATCCCGGCGTTCTCACCGTGACGGGCGGCCAGTTCAAAGGCTTCACGACCGATCATGCCTGGCGCGTCGCCACCAAGGCTACTCCTCCGTCCGTAAACGCCACGCGCCTGATCGTTGCGGCCGACGGCAGCGGCGACTTCAATACGGTGCAAGGTGCCGTCGACTTCGTTCCTGACAATCCGCCACAGCGCGTCACAATCTTTATCAAGAACGGCAACTACGAGGAGATTGTCTTTTTTCGGAACAAGTCGAATATCACCTTTCGTGGCGAGGACCGCGACAAGGTGCAGGTCGGTTACGGCAACAACAGCGCGTTCAATCCGCCACAGCCGGGGCCGAATCGCCGCTGTGCTTTTTCGGTTTACCAATCAACTGGCATCGAACTTACGAATTTCACTGTGAACAATTATTTCTTTGGACAAGCCGAGGCCCTGCTCATCTACGGCTCGAAAAATATCATTGATCACATGACGATCAAAGGCTCGGGCGATGCGCTGAATTTGCGAGGCTCGGTTTACATAAGCGAGAGCACGATAACCGGCGATGGCGACACGATTCTCGGCGTCGGCCCTGCTTTCTTCCGCCACTGCGAGATTCGCTCCGTCGGCCCCTTCATGTGGATCCGAAATACCGACGAGAATCACGGCAACGTGTTCATCGATTGCACTTTCACCGCGATCAGCCGCTCGGTCCCGTCCGGTCCGGCTACTGTTGCGCTTCGTAACCTGGCTTTGCCGGTGCTTGCCCGGCTTCCCAACAATCACGGCCTCAGTTATCCATATGCCGAGGCTGTACTTATTAATTGCCGCCTCGTTGGCATTCCTCCAGTCGGCTGGGGGCCAATCGACGGCGACACTTCACATCTTCATTTATGGGAATTCCACAGTACCGATCTCGACGGTCAGCCCATCAACACAACCCAACGGCACGTTGCTTCAAAACAACTCACCCAGCCACAGGACGCCGATGTCATCGCCAAGTACGGCGATCCGGCTTTTGTCCTTGGCGGCTGGACGCCGCAGTTGGATCAGTAATTCGCAACCTACTCAATTCGTGCGATTGTCGCCAGCCAGGCGGGTGCGCCGTTGTCATGAAACCTGGTCTCAAGCCGTTCCGGTTTGATGCTAACGATGTTCCAGCCATCGCTTAAATTGAACGCTGCTCTCAGTTCTGGCTGACTAACAGGGTGCGGGCCAGTGTCAGGCCCCTCATCACTGAAGCACAACAAATACAGAGTTGCGCCGCACTCAGTCACCCACGTCAAACTCTGCGCATATTGTGTTCGCTCGTCGGCGTCATCGAAGGTGTGAAACAGTCCGCAATCGAGCACCGTGTGAAATCTGCGCCCCAAGCGCTCGAGGTGAAGCGCGTCAGCTAAGGCGAACTCAACTTCGTTCCCGCGTTCACGAGCCTTCTCTCGCGCCATCGCCAGCGCCGTTTCAGCCACGTCAAGACCCAGAACGGACACTCCTGCCGGTGCTTTGCTCGCTTGTCTTTTCGTCGCCGCGATGTGAAGAGCGTTCTCGCCCGTACCACAGCCCACGTCGAGCACCGCTCCCTTGAACGCGCCCTCGGAGGCCAGACGTATGACGACTGCCTGTGGGCGACCGATGTCCCAAGGCGCGGGGCCCTTGTGGTAGGAGGCATCCCAGGGCCGCCCCGACTTGCGTTCGTGGCTCGTCGGCGGCCGTTCGCCCAACGCATCGTCAGCGGGATTTCCTGATCGCTCCGGCATCTGTCCTTGTAACTAATCTTAACTGGCAGGGATCGGACGCGCTGTTTAAAGGCGCGAGACTGCACGGCACGTCTCCACACTTCCCATTTTTGCTAGGCTGAGGTTACTGAGGAGGCTGCAAATGGCTCAATTTCAGATCAACAAGCAAGCAACGGTCATGACAAAGTTGACTGAACTTCTAAGGATTAGAGTTATTGTCAAGCTTGAAGAGCTTGGTGAAGTCCGTGGCGTCATCGAGCAGATTGTCGCACCCGCCATTGCTGAAGACCTTCAGCGTTCGATTGATCTGACGCAATTCAAGGTAA
>DAIPJJ010000030.1:0-29371 GCA_036770325.1 Terriglobales bacterium | reverse complement strand
CGTGCAGCATCTGGCTTGAGTAAGATCGCAACTCTGTTACTGCCACCGCGTTTGCCGGTGCTTTGGCCCGCGTGAACCTACGTAGCCAACAAGAACTCCGCACTCGCCCTGATAAATTGAGGCTTAATAGTTCAAATTGAGACGGGAGCTTTTGGAGACCCTCCAGCCTTGCAGTGCATTTTCTAACGGAGTCTCCGCCCCGTATCTCACGGCCACGTTAGAAGCTCTGCGCGTAGCCAGAGTTTTGGATCTTCAGGAGGGGAGGGATCCATGATCGACGACGAAGAAAACAGCAAACCGTCAGGAAAGAAATACGAGCCCCCCGTCGTTACCAGGATCAGTCTTCGGCCAGAGGAAGCAGTGCTCGGACACTGCAAGAGCCTGACGGCCTCAGGTCCGATCGGTGGAACCTGCAATGCTGTTGGGAATTGCCAGACAATTGGATCGTAGCTGCCAACATCATTGAAACGACTGCAATCAAAGGGGGGCGAGCATGGGTCATAGCAGTACCATGCGCGGAACTGCGCGGGTCAGCGGCAAATCTGCGTGTTCGATTGGCGCTTCGTCGCACTCTGAGCGTGAAATACATCGAGCGAACGTGTTCCGCATCTGCATTTTCAAGAGAACATTAATCTTTGGTCTTCTTTCCTCTCTACTGTTTTCCACCCATGCCTTTTCCCAAGTGGCAGTCGATGCCACTACCACCGCCTCTGCGGGTTTGACTCGAGCCGCCAATACGCTGAATTTCACTCATACGACTACGACCACCGGTACGAACCTTGTTCTCGTCGTTGGGATTTCGATGAACATCAGCACGAGAACCACAACAACCATAACCGGGGTTACATTCAATGGAACTGCGCTCACCCTTGCCGGTGCGCACAATGATTCCACCAATGCGCGCCGTACTGAGATTTGGTACCTGATCAACCCGCCCACCGGAACTCACAATGGCGTTGTCACTGCGAACATCCCCACTGGATTTGGCAATGGCACGGTCGGCACTGTGGTTGGAATTACGACTTTCACAGGCGCAGACCAGACCACGCCGATCCGCAGCTATGCTTCAAACGACACCGCCGGTACAAACAGCAACGATGTTTTTGTGAATGTCCCGAGCGCGGCAAATGACGTCGTACTTGACACAATCGCAGCTACTTCCACCGTAACCGCCACACTTACTTCTCCCGCTCAAACCCAGCAGTGGGGTCTCGCATCCACCGGGAATAATGCTGTCTATGGATTTGCATCCACGCGCGGCGGCTCGCCCAGTGCCGCCATGTCTGAGCAACTGAGCGCGAACGCCAGTTGGTCGGTTTCCGGAGTTTCCATACAGCCGTCACAAGCTGAGTTGAACGTGACTTCCAGCGGATCGGCGACACAGTTCCCGGCCAATATCACCTACACAGTCACTGTGCAGAATAGCGGACCAAGTGCAGCCAGTACGGTCAGCCTGACGAATACACTTGCTACCGGTCTAACGTTGGTATCCGCTGTCGCCACCGGCGGTGGCACCTGTGTCGGAGTTAACTGCTCCTGGGCGTCAATCGCCGTCGGCGGCAGTGTTAGCGTTACCATCACCGCTACACCAGGCACCCCGGGCGGTTATCCCCTGAGTTCCACGGTTTCCGCCACCAGCGCCGATTTCGACACTTCGAATAACTCCGCGACTACCGTCTCTTACTCGGAATTCGATGCTTGCGTGACTTCCACCGCAACCGCAGGTGGAACACTCACCGGAGTTATAAACACTTACTATCCAGGCACTGCTACCGTAAACGCCGGTTCCAATTCGATCAGCCTGGGAGTTGCAACTGGCAAGGGCGACAATATTGCAGTCGGGGATCTTGTCCTCATCATTCAGATGCAGGACGCGGCCATCAATTCAACCAACACTGCGCAATACGGCAATGGAATCAACGGCTCGGGTTCTACCAGCCTCAACAATGCCGGCGTTTACGAATACGCTACGGCGACCAGCGGCGTCACTGCAACGACCGGTGGGACACTAAGTGTTACAGCCGCCGGCCCCGGCGGTGGTCTGCTCTACACGTACACATCGGCTGCTGCTAGCTCGACTCAGGGAGCACGTACCTTCCAGGTAGTCCGCGTTCCAAACTTTGCCAGCGCAACCCTAAGCTCCACTCTCACCGCATCGGCGTGGAACGGTACTAGCGGAGGCGTGCTCGCGTTAAATGTCTCCGGAACACTTACGCTCAACAACGCGACCGTAAGCGTCAATGGCTTGGGGTTCCGCGGCGCAGCCGGATTGCAACTCAACGGCAACGCAACAGGAGCCCTCAACTCGGACTACGTTGTCACCTCACCCGCTGCATACACCGGAGCGGTCGTGAATGGCGCGGATGGTTCAAAGGGCGAAGGTATTGCCGGAACACCGCATTGGATTGAACTAGGCGGCACGGCAGTGAGTAGCGGCCAGACTTTCACCGAGGGTTATCCCAACGGAAGCATGGCGCGCGGAGCTCCCGGAAATGCAGGCGGAGGAGCGACTGACGGGAATCCTGCACCCGCGAACGATCAAAATGCGGGTGGTGGCGCCGGGGCTAATGGCGGCGATGGCGGCCAGGGCGGGGACAGTTGGAACAGCAATCTCTCAAGTGGCGGGATCGGCGGCACGGCATTTCCAGGTTCCATTAGCCGCGTCGTGCTAGGCGGAGGCGGTGGCGCAGGTTCACGCAACAACAGTGATAACGACAACCAGGCGAGCAGCGGCGCAGCCGGCGGTGGAATCGTGATGATTCGTGCCGCCACAATCACCGGCACGGCTACGATTAATGCTAACGGCTCCGCCGCCTACAACGCGACGGCAAACGACGGCGGCGGTGGCGGCGGAGCGGGTGGAAGCATCATCTTCCTGTGGGGCGCAGTAACTGGAACTCCAAATGTCACGCTCAACGCAAATGGCGGACGTGGTGGCGACGCCTGGGACTCGGATAACGGCGGCAATCAGAATGGGTTGAACCCCGATCGCCACGGTCCCGGCGGAGGCGGCGGTGGAGGCGTGCTCCTCTACACCGGTGCCGGCGCAACCATGACCACGAATGTGAATGGTGGCGCTGCTGGTGTAACACTTAACAATGCGAACGTCTTCTATGGCGCAACCGCCGGCGGCAGCGGGACTGCCACTGCCGGCATCAGTTTGGCGTCGAGTCCTGGGCCACACTCCGCCGCAGTATGTACCGACCTTTCCATTGCGAAGTCTGGATCGCCAAGTCCAGTAATCGTCAACACCACACTTACTTACACCATCACGGTTACAAACAACAGTACCACCTCTGCGGCGACGGGTATTACAGTCACCGATACCATTCCCAGTGACGTAACTTTTGTCTCCACTTCCATTGCGGGAGGTGTAGGCGGAAGCTGCCCTGCCCCGACAGGGGGTGTCCTGACCTGCACCTTTACTTCTATAAATGCCAGTTCAAGTGCAGTGATTACTGTCAGAACTACCGCCGCGACCCCCTATACGCTAGCTGTAAATACAGCGATTGTCGATACAGGTACGCCCGACCCAAATCCGATAAACAACACCGCAACGGCCTCAGTCCCAATCGAGGGTCCCACCAGTGTGCGGCTGAGTTCGTTTTCAGCAGTCGCGAATGGAGGCAACGTACTGATCACGTGGCGAAGTGGTGGCGAACTACATAATCTCGGCTTCAATGTTTATCGAGATACAGGTGGGGAAAAGGTC
This sequence comes from Terriglobales bacterium, assembly GCA_036770325.1. Classification (GTDB taxonomy): domain Bacteria; phylum Acidobacteriota; class Terriglobia; order Terriglobales; family Acidobacteriaceae; genus Gp1-AA145. The sequence continues at coordinate 25,659 of DAIPJJ010000030.1, read as the reverse complement.
AGACTCAATCCGTCTCTGATCTCCGGTTCTGCGCTGATGATGCGCGAACTGCTTGAGCAGCATGGCGGAAAAAGTTATGGCTGGATCGACCGCTCACCTGCACCTGGCGCGTTGTACTGGCTTGAGGATGTGGATCTGAATGGGACCCGCACTATGCACGGTCCCGTCTCTGCGCAGATTCGTACTGACGTCAATCTGTCGCGAGTCATGAGCCGCGCGATGACCGTTCAAGACTTGGCACGCACGACCCTGGCCGTGCAAACGCCCCGCAGCACGTTGAGCCAGATCCGCGAAACCGTTGCAAGGCCCATAGCAACCAAGAACAGTCAGGAAATCGGATTCCAGTTGGCCGCTCAACCTGCCGTAAAAATATACGTAGATCACGAGGGATGGTATCGAGTCACCCAGCCACAACTTATTGCAGCCGGACTCCGGCCGAATGTTGATTCCCGCTCGTTGCGCCTGTTCGCCGAAGGAGTCGAACAACCGATGCGCATCACCGGGCCTGCTGGTACTTTCGGTCCGCAATCTGCGATCGAGTTTTACGGTACCGCAATCGACACGCCTTATTCAGGGCAGCGCGTGTACTGGCTGATTGCAGGCAACGGTTCAGGAATGCGAGTTCCTGTGGTCTCGGGTACCGGAAGCGCCGGTCCAAGCGAGCAAAGCTTCGTTGAGACGATCGAACTGAAACCCCGCACCACTTACTTTGCCGCACTTCTTCGCGACGACACCGATAACTTCTTTGGGCCACTTATTTCCCCGGATACTGCTGAACTGACATTTAACGTGTCTAGTCTCGTGCCGGGGCAAGGGGTTGTCACGATCGATCTGCAAGGCGTTACCGAGGGTCAGCAGCACAACGTAACGGTAACTCTGAATGGAGCTACGCTCGGCGAGATTAACTTCAGCGGGCAGGATGAAGGAAAGGCAACGTTCTCAATTTCGGCAGGCGTCCTTCAAGATGGCGTTAATACGATCGCGTTCACGTCCCAATTGGGCGAAAACGATCTGAGCCTGGTGGACCGGATTGATGTGAGCTTCCCACGAGGACTCAACGCTGAGTCAGACTTGTTGAAATTCACAGCGCAGGCGGGAGAGAACATCACCGTTACCGGCTTCTCGCAGCCGCCTACACGCCTTCTCGACATCACAAATCGAGCGCAGCCATTGCTGGTCAATTTCCGCACACAGAGCACCACGGCGGGATACGGGCTCTCCGCTAAGGTTTCGTGGAGTTCTCCTGCAGTCCATACTCTGCTCGCAATTGCGAACGACCAGATCGCGGGCCCGGTAAACCTCGCCTTCCATACACCGTCGAACCTGCACTCGCCACAGCGTGGTGCTGATGTCGTCGTCCTCACCTATCCCGACTTTGTATCTCAGCTACAACCCCTGGCTGTGCTTCATCAGCAACAGGGTAAGTCGGTCGCGTTACTCGACGTAAATGCCATTTATGACGAATTTAATTTCGGTGAACGTACTCCCGACGCAATCAAGCAATTCTTGAAGGCGGCAACAGCCAATTGGAGGATCAAGCCCCATTACTTACTTCTTGCAGGCGATGCTTCTGTCGATCCCCGTAACTACCTCGGTTTCGGCTTTTTCGACTTTGTTCCTACTAAGGTCATAGTCACTGCCGAGTTAAAGACTGCGTCAGACGACTGGTTCTCAGATTTCACGAATACCGGTTTTCCCACTATTGCCACCGGGCGCATACCTGCGCGAACGCCTGCAGACGTGCAAACTGTGGTTACGAAATTACTGCACTACGCTCAGGCTCCGGCTGCGAGTTGGGCCAACCAGAGCATGCTGGTGGCCGATGTGGATGATCCCTCCACGAGCTTTGCCCAACAATCGCTTGTGCTTCAAAAGCTGCTGCCCTCCACCATGAACGTCACCGACGTATTCGCGGGAGCACTGGGGAGCGATGCAGCACGCCAGAACTTACTCGCAAGCATTCAGAACGGTCAGTTACTGGTCAACTACAACGGCCACGGTTCCGTCGAGGTGTGGGGCGGAAGCGACTTGCTTGATGACGCGACGGCCTCCACCCTGAACAATGGTGATCGGCTCCCGGTGTTTCTCATCATGAATTGCCTCAATGGATTCTTCCATGATGTCTTCACCGAAAGTCTCGCCGAATCATTGATGCTCGCGCCTTCTGGGGGTGCTGTCGCCGTTTGGGCGTCGTCAGGATTGACGGCTCCCGATCCCCAATTCCAAATGAACCAGGCGCTCCTTCGTACCCTTTTCGCGCAGCCCGGTGTCACACTCGGTGACGCGGTCCTCTCTGCGAAATCTGTAGTTGCGGATTCGGATGTGCGACGCACATTTGTTCTGTTCGGCGACCCTCTCCTGCAGTTGAAGAGGGGATTAACAGTCAGCACCAGCAGCGGGAGCGTAACAGTCCGTACGCGACTCGCAAGTACATCCCACTAGTACATTTCCTCACTTTGTGTTTGCTTTAGGGCTCCGCCATTTTATTTTTTGTTCGGTGCTGACGGTTCGACACTGTCCCGCATTGGTACACTTCACTCTTTTAGCGAATCGCGCACATCGTCCAAATGCCTTGCTCAGCGCGGTATTTGACCGATTCCAGAGATGTACTTCTCACTAGCCAGAATGCACTATTGAGACCTGTGCACCTCATCTGCTTCCCTTCACACTGCTGTTATGACCCTCCCCCAAGCAGTTTCGAAGTCCGCTTTCTTCGCGTCCGTTTCTGTGTTTTTGGTTTCCATTGTGCTGCAGGTGCCAGCGGCTGCTGCGACTCATTTGACCTTCAAGCCTTCGACTTTGCAATTTGGGCAGGTCGCAGTGGGTGCCTCGAAAAGTTTGTCGGCAGTCGTCACAAATACCGGATATAGCAGCGCGACCGTGTACTCGATAGCGTCGAGTCTCTCAGCCTACACCGTGAACCACTCTTCCTTACCGAAGTCATTGGCGCCCGGGCAGAGCCTCTCATTGACTGTGACTTTTCACCCTTCCAGCTCCGGGACGGACAACGGCGCGGTCACGGTCAACCGCTATGCCGCGAGTCTTGCTGTGCAGGGTTCGGCAGGGTCATCCAGTGGTGGCTCTGTGGTAGCGAATCCAGCTAGCCTGGCTTTCGGAAGCGTCAATAGCGGAAGCAGCGTGAGTGCGTCAGTGACGATTACCAATCAGCGGAGCAACAGGGTTACGCTCTCTAAAGACGCGGTCACTGCTCCGGGATTCTCTGTAAGTGGAATGTCCCTGCCGCTTACTCTTTCCGTCGGCGAAAGCTACACGTTTAAAATCAGCTTTTCGCCCAGCTCCGCAGGCGCTTCCTCAGGCGCCTTCACTGCCACCAACCAACGCGGGAACACAGTCCTGTCGATTCCTCTGAGTGGTACTGGAACCGCATCAGGACAGCTCGGCGTCTCGCCAGCCAGTGTAAGCTTCGGCAATGTTAACGTGGGTTCGACCTCTACCAAGGCCGGAACTCTTACCGCATCGGGTAGCACTGTAACCATCTCCTCAGCAAGCAGTAACAGTTCAGAGTTTGTTATCTCCGGAATTACTCTTCCGAAAACGCTGAGCGCCGGTCAGAGCGCGACCTACTCGGTTACATTCAAGCCTCAATCCAGCGGCAGCGCAACAGCAACGCTGTTATTCGCCAGCAACGCGGCGGATTCGTCATTGACTGAGAGCGCCTCCGGAACAGGTGTAGCCACAACACCACCGCCAACGCAACATAGCGTTAATCTGTCCTGGAAGGCGAGCACATCTCAGGTGGCAGGATACAACGTGTATCGAGGCACCAAATCCGGTGGTCCATATTCGAAGCTCAATTCCATCGTAGAGACTGCCACTGCGTACATAGACTCTACTGTGTCTTCGTCATCGACCTACTACTATGTGACCACCGCAATTAACTCCAGCGGTGCAGAGAGCAGCTATTCTAACCAGGTGCAGGTGACGGTACCTGGTAATTGAGATACACCGGGGGCCTTCTTACTTCCAGAAAAATTGTTGCGTTCTATGGATTAGAGCGATAGGAGGATCAGAGCGATAGGAGTACGCTCGAAATGGCGATGGGGCACTCACGCCAACGAAGGATGGTTTTGTAGAGGTTCAACTCTCCGCAGTCGGAAGGTAAGACTCGATTCGCGACATCGGCGCGGTGCATGCAATGGCCACGCCGAATCCCATATCACTCGTGCCCTGCTCGACACGAATCACCGATCCTTCTCCTGCAAGCTTCAGCGGCCGAAGCGTGCGTCTGGTCACAGTAATCATGAAGCCCACCACAGTTTGCAGAGGTATATGGACAGGTGAATCCAACAGCAGTCCACCAGTGCTGACATCTCTGCTGACAGTGTCGATTTCCGAGATCGCCTCGCCCGAGTGAAACCACACGTGGACCGGGTATTTGAGTTTGAAGCGACGGAACCTGCGTTCGTACCGGGAAGGCGCAGCTCCGGTTGGGTTGCTCATGTTTCTGATTTGTCGAAGCGAACTTGAAATTCTGCGGTGCTGCGGAAACGCGGTATTCACCAGTGCTTGAACATCCAGTTCAAGCGCCTCGCAGACTTAGACTGAGCGTTTGAAGATCGAGTCCGCTCGAATTATTTATGCGAAAGGCCGTACGCCACCGCAAACATTGACGACGCAATATTGGCAACCGGCGCCATCCGCTCCAGCCGGTGATGTCCGGTGCGGTGGAAAAAATAGCTGATCGCGACTATCCCTGCAGTCTGGCCGGCAAAGTTACCCGCCAGCGCGGCGTTACTCCCTGCAAAAGGACGTACGATCGGATTCAACTCCCGGCCGCCGTTCGATAGATTCATTCGCGTTACGCTGAAATCGGCAGCGCTCAAAGCCGCAACCGTCGAGAACAGCAGGCGGTTTTTCGTGTCCCAAAACTTGTGCTGGCTTGGCGCTTCCGGCAGGAAGGAGTTTGCCGTAGCGGCAGGCAAGGCTGCGCGATTGAACGCGATCAAGGACGGGGCAGCTTCGGTCCCCTGGGCATAGGCGGATACACAAAAGGCTATGGTCAAGAGTGCTGCTGCAGCCTTCACACAAAGGTGCATGGAAACGCTAGTTTTAGGCATATGGTGTGATCGCTCTTTAAGCCAGTCTTGGGGAGGGACCTTTATCATACTGGCAATTGAACCACCGTGTCACGCCTAATTATAGCGACGTTATCTTGTTTTAAATCATCATCTTATGGTTACATCAGTCCTCCCATGCAGGGTACGGATGTGCAAAGTCTTGCAGTTGAGAGCTGGCAGAGGCCTGTTGCATGCTGTAAACGGAATCCGGCGGAGCCTTTGTAGCCCACGATTGGCGTCGTCATCCCCCTGAACCGTCCAGCAGACCCATAAAAACCGGTGAATCTCCGAATCCAGGCCTCATATCTCGCTCAAAAAGGTATGTACCTCGGTGTATGGAAATCCACAGGTGTCCACTTGCGGGGCTGCTCGCTTCGCATCTAGTATTCCACCTACCCACTTCGTGTTCGGTTATGCGGTTACCAAGGTGTAATGCAGTTTGTGAGAACGGATATGAATGTTCGTTCTCTCGACCGTTTGTGCTTTCAGGGCCCATAATCGGCGCATGGAAAGATCACATAGCTCGCGATTGCCGCTGTTCCGCACTCTTCTGGCGCTCGTAAGCGTATGCATTCTTGCGGGTTGCGCTGGAGTTTCAGCGGGCCCCAATAATCAGGTCACTCCTCCACCTCCGAACCCAAATCCCAATCCGACTGCGGGAACGCTGGCGGTGTCGCCGACTACGCTGAAGTTCGGCAATGTCACGGTCGGGAGCAGTTCGTCATTGACCGCGACCTTGTCCGCCTCGAATGCCGATGTGACAATTTCTTCGGCCGCATGGAACGGCACCGGCTACTCCGTAACTGGAATCACGTTTCCTGTAACCATACCAGCCGGTCAAAACGCAAAATACAAGGTGACGTTTGCACCTCCGGCGACAGGCTCCGATCCGGGAAGCATTTCCTTCGCGAGCGACGCAACCAATGCTAGCTTGCAACAAAATTTCACCGGGACCGGCACGCAGAATCCGCCTCCGCAGCACAGTGTCTCGCTGAACTGGGATCCCAGCACTTCGCTAGTTGCCGGCTATAACATTTACCGCGGGACTCAATCAGGCGGGCCCTACACCAAGCTAAACTCTTCACTGCTCGCCGCCACAGACTTCAGCGACTCGGGTGTGCAATCGGGCACAACGTACTTTTACGTTTCAACCGCAGTCGACGGAAACTCTCTCGAGAGTTCGTTCTCGAATGAGGCCAGCGCGGACGTCCCGTAGTTGGACGTCCGGGATTTGTCTAGGAATAGCCGTAGTCAGTCGCAGTGATCAGCTTATCGCCAGCGCCTTGAGAGCGGGCGGAGTTGTCGTGCGGCTTTCTCCCCTCTCGAGACCCCACAGCAGCAAAAATACAACCAGCAGCGAAATCACGAAGAATATGATCCCGCCCTGGTGATGGAATTTTCCCGTCAGGTAGGTCGGATCCACCCGCGTGCCCAGCATGGAAACGGCAAAAATTCGCAATCCATTTTTTGCCACCGAGAGAGGAAGTGCGATCGCCACAATCAGCACCTTCCGCAGCGGAGATCTGAGAAATAACTGCGCCAGCACCATCGTGGTGACGAGCAGCATCAGGCTTGAACGGATACTGCTGCACTCTTTTGCTATCTCAAGAGTCAGTCCGGGAATCGAGAGCTGTAGTCCATCCTGCATAACCGGAACTCCAGCGAGGTTGAACAGTGCCACTGTCGCGACGGCTGAGCCTCGTTGCAATACTTCGACAATCCGATCAAGGGTCACGGTTGGAAGTGGCACCATCCAGAAAAGAAATCCGAGTGGGAACATGAGCAGCCGCGCGATTCGAGTGCCAAAACACAATACAAAACTGCCAATCCACCACGTGACCAGTGCCAGTACGCTGATCGAGAGCTGCACATCGCTGCTTAATTGAGCAGACATGACCAGCGGAACAATTCCCATGAGAACTGCCGAGGCAAGCAGAACTGAGCCGCACGGCAAGGATGCTTTTGCGAAGTGCCGTACGGCGTTCCACTCGATCAAAACGAATGTGATGCTGATAGGAAGTACGAGCAATAGGTGCGTGTATTCGTTGTTCTTGATGCCGAGGGCGAATACGCCGCCCAGCGCTGGCCCGCCTGCCGCTACCGAAATTGCCAGCAGGCCAGCGAACCAAACTCCTCGAGACGAATTCAATCTTTCCTTCACCGCGCTCCTGATTTTCTCTTACTGAAGCTGCACAAACGGTGCGATCGACGGTACCCCGTTCGAGTTCACCACAAACAGCATGTAGTGCCCCGGAGGCGCGACAAACTTGCTGGTTGGCGCCGTAATCGTCAGCCCACCCGCCGTCTGCGTGAAGCTCACCGGCACGAACCGCGCATTCATGTTCATGAAGTGCGTTACCGAGCCTGTTCGTATGAGTACAGCGCTCTGGATCGTTGCAGCATCCGGCGTTGCCACAAAGAAATTCTGGCCGTAGCTCACCTGTGACGGAGCCTGGGTAATTGTTGGCCGCGGCCCTTTGAACAGATACGGCGGCGAGAAGAACTCAGCAGTCAACTGGTCAGGCACATTGCCGAAGTCAGCTCCCATCCCTGATTCCATCACTCGCCCATCGGGCAATAAAATCGCGGTGCCGTGGTATTCGCGCGGCGTGCGCATTGATGACATCGTCGTCCACGTCATGGTCGTCGGATTCCACAGCTCCGCCGCATACACGGCTTTCGAAACATCTCCACCGTTTTTATCGCTTTCGCCGCCAGTAGCAAGCACCGTCCCATCTGGAAGCTCGGTCAAGTTCAGGAAGCTTCTGGCAAATTGCATGGAGGCGGTCTGCTGCCACTTCGGCGATGGCTTCGTCATATCGATCACAAACGTTGTGTTTGCGGAAGGCCCGCTCATCTGGCTGTCGGCAGCACTGCCAGCCTTCATGATCTTGTCTGGCTGATACATCACCGAGCTGCCGCCGTCTGTGATGTTCGTGTCCACGTTTGACCAGCTCTGCGAGTTCAAGTCAAGAATGTCAGTAACGGTCGCATACTCCGAACCGTTCACGTGTATCAGCCGGCCATCTGACAACTGATAGATGAACGGATAAGTTTCAAACGGGTTGTTCGCGTTCGTAAGCTGGGTCCACGTGTTCGCCACCGGATCGTAAATTTCCGGAATGCCGGCGTTCGTGTGTTCCATGGTTTTCCATCCGCCGGTGACGAGTACGCGCCCATCGGAAAGGGTTGTTGCCGTTGGATACCAACGTGGAAATGCCATGTTCGGCACCACTGTCCAGCTATCACTTGAAGGGTCGAATATCTCTGCATTGGCGATACCCATTTTGTTGCTGGATTCACCATATCCGCCCACAACAAGGATTCGCCCGTCCGCGAGCGCAGTCTGACCAGAGCAGAACAAGTCCACCGCCGCGGGAACGGTCTTCATCACATTGTTCAGGTAGTCCCACACCGTAGGCGTGTCTCCGTCCTGATAGAACAGTACCGTGTTGTTCTTCATCAGAACTAAGTTCACTGCCACTGCTGGAAGCGGAACCGGCTGAGACCAACTGCCGAGCGTTAATACGTTTCCTGAATTATCGACCGTTACCGTGACCTGGTTTGAAACCGCACTCAAACCTGCACTGTTATAGGCCAGCGCGCTTAATGTGTGGTTACCCGCTGTGGTCGTAGTAGTGTTCCATGCCATTGAATACGGCGCGGAAGTTACCTGCGGTCCGAGATTGTTCGAATCAAGCAGAAACTGCACTCCTGTAATTGTGGATCCGAGATTAGTAACATTCGCGGAAATTGTAGTTGTGCCCGTGACACTTGCAAATTGCAACGGTGAAGCGATAGTGATCGAGGGTGCGGGACCGGTTCCCGTAAGGGACGGTAACACTTCAACGATGGCTAGATCGTAGCGATCAGCGGTAGGCGCAGTATCGTTGATCGTGACGGTGCTTCCCTCTGTGGGCGTGACGTTCGTCTGGCGCTGAACCCAATAGGTGTCGCCCGAAGAACTCAGGTCCTGGTGAACTAGAGTTTGAGTTGCGCCGACTTTTCGCGAAACGGCGTTGTCGAAATCATTGCCGACGCCAAAAACCCACGAATTGCTCCTTGTGGTCACAAGAGATGCTGTGGGGGCGCCCGATCTGGCGTTCGTGGCAGCCGTTGCTCCGATTGCGCCGGAACCGTTTGTCCCGCTCATGTCGGCGCCAATGAAGCTGAGTACTGTAATAGACGAGAGGACTCTCTGGGAAAGTGTCGCAGTTACGAACACGTTGGAGAGCGGAGTCGGAGACATAGCTCGCCAAATCTCGGCCGTGCCGCTCTGCACATTGGCTCGCTGCACCAGTACCCATGTAAGTCCGCCACCCGTAACACTAGTGACAGTCGTGTTTGCACCCGAGAGATAGTCTCCTTCGATGAAGGCCAGTAGCAGCTCGTTTCCCTGCGTGATCGTAAATACCGGGCTCGATATATTCGTCGCCTGCGTCGGAGCGTCTGCAGAGACGTTGACGTCAATTGCCAGTGGTTGGGCAGTTGAAGCTTGTGCGGTGAAGTTCAGATTGTTCACCGAGCTACCGTTGATTGTTGTATTGAGCGACGCAGGAGTGAAAGTCTCTCCAGTCAGAGTCGGCGTCACCGCGTAGCTGCCGTTCTGCAGATTGGCAAAACTGTAAAAACCAGAGCTGTTTGTCGTTGTCGTTCCGGTTGCTGAGCCGGTGAGGCTTACGTTGACATTCGCCCCAAGATCGGCCGGACTGACTGTCCCGGAAATGCTGTACGTCGGATTGGCGGTGGCGGTGAAGCTTACACCGGTCGCATTCGCGCCATTGACCGTCACCGGCTGGCTGGTCGGATTAAAAGTAAAACCAGCATTGCTCGGCGTCACGGTGTAGGAACCATTGCCCAGATTATTAAAGATGTAGTTGCCAGAGCTGTCTGCATTCGTGCCGGCGTTGGTTGGTCCGCTAAGCGCAACTGTCGTCCCGGCGGCCGTGGTACCAACGTTGCCCGAGATGCTCCAGGTGGGGTTGGCGGTAGCGGTAAAGCTTACGCCACTCGCATTCGCGCCGTTCAGCGTTACTGGCAGGCTGCCCGGATTAAAAGTAAAACCAGCATTGCTCGGCGTCACGGTGTAGGAACCGTTTGGCAGGCCGCTGAATGTGTAATTGCCGGAACCGTCCGCCGGCGTACTGGCAGTGACTGGTCCGGCAAGTGTAACCGTCGTGCCGGCGGCCGTGGTGCCGACGTTGCCCGAGATGCTCCAGGTCTGGAGCGCAAAATTCACGCCTGGTACATTCGCGCCTGCGATGGTTACGTTCTGGCTCAGCGGCGTAAAGGACTGCCCGGCTTTCGTCGGCGTGACAATATAGCTGCCATCACTTAAGTTTCCAAAGCTATAGTTCCCGGACCCATCTGGCGAGGTGTTTGCCGTTCCGCCTCCCGGCAAAGTGAGCGTCACGACCGATCCACTGATGAGCGAAGTCGGACTGAGCTTGCCGGAAATGGTGGAAGTAGTAATACCGCCTGTAGCCGCGATCACTTCGACAATGCTGAGGTTGAAGCGATCACCGGTGGGTGCCGTGTCATTGATGGTGACGCTCGTGCCGCTGAGCGGAGTAGCGCTGTTCTGCATCTGCACCCAATACGTATCGCCCGTGGAAGAGAGGTTCTGATGCACGAGTGATTGCCCTGCCCCGGGTGTGCGCGCCACGGCTTTGTCGAAGTCATTCCCGACTCCGAATACCCATGAATTGTTCTGCGTGGTTACCAGAGTGGCAGAGGGAGCTCCCTTTGCGGAGCTTGCGCCAGTGCTCGCGCCAATTGCTCCTGAACCATTTGTTCCCGATGTGTTTACGCCAGTGAAACTCAATACCGTCATCGATGAGGCAACGCTGCTCGACAGCGTGGCAGTGACAGTTACCTGGCTTAAAGGCGATGTTGCGAAGGCACGCCAGATCTCCGAAGATCCCTTCTGCACGTTGGTGCGCACGACCAGCGTCCAGGTCAAGCCTCCACCGGCGATGCTGCTCACGCTGGTGTTCGCCCCGGAAAGGTAGTCGGTTGAGACGAATGCGAGCAGAAGCTCATTCCCTGACGTAGTTGAGAAAGCAGGAGTGGTTACCGTTTTCGCGGCGTTCTTATCCACCGACACTTTGGCATCGATCGCAATCGCTGCCCACAAGGGAGTTGCTAATCCCAGAATTCCTACCAACAGCAATCGCGTTACAAGGCTATAAGTTCTCTGGAAGCGCGCCGGCATCACTCTCTTTCTCCTGGGCAAAATTTCACAAATGGGTAAACGTCAGAGCAGAGCGCAAGTTTGGGACACAATGGCTCAGCAGACTGACGGTTGCGTTATTGGAATGTGCGGCTTTGTTTCAGGGGAAACGTGGCGTCGGTTTCGACGCCACGCCACCGCAGCGTTTTTAGCAATGCACGATTTTCGGGCTGTCAATTCCTCGCGTCGCCTTTCGCGTATCTACGACCAGTTTCGAGTCGGCTACGATCTTTCCGTAGTCGTAGCAGGAATGATCGGTCACGATCAGCACGCAGTCGTACTGCTGCAGATTCTCCAGCGATACGCCCGTCATCTGCAGGTTGTACTTCCGTCCCTTCCCGATGAACGGAATGTATGGATCGTTGAAACTGACTTGCGCGCCCTCTTTCTGCAGCAGTTCAAGGATCGTCAAGGACGGCGATTCACGAAGATCGTCAATGTCCTTTTTGTACGCCATCCCCAACATGAGGACGCGCGCGCCATTCAACGATTTCTTGTGCTGATTCAGCGCCGAGGACACGGAGCTCACGACGTGATACGGCATGTTGATGTTGATTTCGCCGGCGAGTTCGATAAAGCGCGTGCGGAAGTCCCATTCCTTCGCTTTCCACGAAAGGTAGAAGGGATCGACCGGAATGCAGTGTCCACCCAATCCCGGCCCCGGATAGAACGCGTGGAAGCCGAAAGGCTTGGTTGATGCAGCTTCAATAACCTCCCAGATATCAATTCCCATGCGCAGGCTCAAGAGCTTTAATTCATTCACCAGCGCGATGTTCACGCAGCGATAAATGTTTTCGAGCAACTTCGTCATCTCAGCAACTGCGGGTGAAGAAACCGGTACAGTGCGATTGAAAATCGACCCGTACAGCGCCATAGAAAGCTCGCTGGCTTGCGGATTCAATCCACCAACGACTTTCGGAATATCGCGTCGGGCGATGCTCGTGTTGCCTGGATCCTCGCGCTCGGGCGAAAACGCCACGTAAAAGATAGGCTGGCCTTCCTGCTCGGAGTTGCCGCGGGCAGCGCGCAAGCCCCTGCGATTCTCTTTTTCGAGAATCGGTATAAGTACTTCTTCCGTTGTTCCCGGATATGTCGTGCTCTCAAGCACTACCAGTTGTCCCTCGCGAAGGTGTGGCGCAATTGCATGCGCGGTATTCGTGATAAAGCTAAGGTCCGGTTCGTGGTATTCGTTTAGCGGCGTGGGAACGCAGATGATGATCGCATCCATCTCTTCCAGCTTCGCAAAATCGGCGGTGGCGACTAACCCGTTGGCCCGGCCTTCCTGGACTTCCTCGTTGGGAATGCGGTAAATGTAGGACTTCCCATTGGTCAGGGCATCGACTTTCGTTTTATCGATATCAAAGCCGGTCACGGCAAATTTTTCGGCGGCATACAACAGCGCCAGCGGCAGGCCAACATAACCCAATCCGATGATTCCCACCTGTGCGCGGCGGGTTTCGATTCTATTTTTGAAATCGGAAAATACTGAAGGCATTACAGCATCAATTTTCATTTCTGCTCCCATGTTTCGGTTCAGTGCTTCAAGCTCTTGAGAAGGTTTTCACCGGTTCTTGACGAAATAGCTGATCGCCGCATTTATTGGCGAGGACCAATGCTATGACCGAAGTTCAGGTGATTGTTCGCGCTACCGAAGGGGGGAATGTAGCACTTCTGGTCTGAGATTAGAAAACTTCCAAATTTCCTACAAGAGGCGAAAGTTTCGGTATGCGGATGAATGTCTGAGAGAAGAATGTCTCTATTTGCAACTATCAGTCACGTCGCTTCTTTTCATGTACTTACAAGCTGCCTTGGCTTCCCTCGATTAGCGCCGGAATTACCGGACGCTTGAATGCATTACTGATGGTTCGAGCTCGTACACGAGCCTTCCCTCGACATTTCTCGCATAGCCCACCACCGCGCGCTCGGCCCCTTTCCCTTCGACTTTCCATTGGCCCCCGTTTGCCGCTACCAAGCGCATTTGGCTTCGTTGCCGCCACCACGCGTCCACTTCCGCAGGGACGGCAAACCACGTCATTCCGTGCGATCGGATTTCGGCCAGGTGGCTCAACAGCTTCTTATAGAGAGAGGCTATCTCTTCATCGATCAGATAGTCGGGATGAACAATAAAATTAACCAGCCCCTTCCTGTTGAGGATGGACGCGATCTGCACCTTCCAGAGCTCAATCGACTTTTCACCAAGCAGGTTGAAGAGCATGTAGTCCTGGATCGTGGTTACCGGAAGTTCGAGAATTTTTCCGATAAAATACGGCATCACCGTGCAGCAACCGCCACGTTGCGGGTCGAGACGCGCGGTGTTCGGAATCGAGGTATCAAAAGAAAATTCGAATGCATCGTACCATTCCGGCTTTCGATAAAGTACCGCTGCCCGGAATCCATTGGCACCGTACTCCTCCGCATATTGGTTGATTAGTCTCGCCCGCCGCAGGAATTCTTTCCGGTCATCATACAGTCGACCATCATGGTTTAAATCCTGAAGTCCGACTTCAAATCCACGCTGGCGAATCGTATTAAGGAATTCGTGCGAAACCTCGTACGAGCCCTCTGGCACCAGTTGGAATGAAGCTTTGATTCCGTAAGACTCATCGATGTCCATCAGCTCCACGCAATAATCCTTCCCCGCGCAGCCCTCGACATCGTGGGTCATGATTACGCATCCGTTCTTGCCCTGCGGCCAGAACCAGATAAACGGGATCCGATCGGCGCTCGAACTACGCAGCGCCAATAAGAGCAGTTGCTCGTGGATGTTGTCGACACTGAAATCTACGGGCCAGCCCGGAAAAAAGCGCCGCTCCCATCCGCGTAACTGAAATTTTTGAATCGCTTCCCGCACCGAGCGATGCAGAAATGGGCGGAGCTGATAATAGGCTTCCTTCCCCGCTACACGAATCCAGGAATCCTGGATACCCGGATATTTCTCTAAGCGAAAGTTATCAACTACCTCTGTTGGGTCAAAGGGAAGGCGGTTTATAGAACCGGCGGACTCTACATCCGGTGCCGCATCGTACAGCTCATCGTTGACTCGGCGCGAGGGGTCGCGATTCGTGGACCGGCCATAGCAAACCAGACCTGGACCAAATTGAAAAAATCCTGCCTCGGGGCTGCGGTCGTCCCGAAGCTCCATGTTCACGAAGTCCGGGGGACACTTGAAATATTCGATCAGTGCCCGTGTGAGCGCGCTCATTGCAATGGAAGTTCGACTCCATCTTCTCACGACAGCGCCTCACAAACGACCCAAAACCGATGTCAAAAATTATCCAAAGTGCCTGTACAAAAGCCGTCCGCCGAGAGCGACAAGCCGATTAGCGAAGACTCTTCGCAACTGCTTTCTGCGCATCAATCGATTGAGCGCGGAGGCATCCTTCAACTCGCTCACTGGATTACGGAGGTAACGCAGAGTACTTCGTTCTCCACCCAAGCGGTCCTTCATCACGATCAGGCCCTCCGCATCCAGATCAGAGCGCCCAAGGTCGAACTTGGATAGTCCTTGCGTTTTTGCATCCTTAATCGCTTGCCAGAAAAGCATCTGCATGCCGCCAAGAGGAAAAAAGCGTTCGTCTGCCACTCCATATTTATAGACAACACTGTCTTTGAAGCGGAGTGTCAGGATGCCTGCAACAGGCGTTTGTTTGCGGAATGCGATGCGGATATGCATCTGATTTCCGAAGCAGGCGCGAAGATTCGTAAACCAGTTTCGAGGTTGCGGCGGGACCGAATGCCGCCGGCGGGTCAGTACCAGTAAACCATAGAACTGATCCAGCAATTCCTCGCTGTTTCCTTCTTTGTATGTGAGCTCTTCCCTTTCCGCACGTCTTATTTTTCTTTGGGTTGAACTCTTGTGGAACCCCTCAAAAAGCTGATCGAGGTCAGGTTGCAAGCTCAACACATGGAAGCAAAATTGTTCGTGGCCTCCAAAATGTTTTGGGGTTTGCCCTTCTGCGGCTAGTCTGCATTCGATATAGCGCCAATCATTGTTCTTCTGCTCACGTCGCAGATATTCAGCCAATTCGTCGAGCTCACTTGCTGAACCGACCAGTGGATCGCAGTGATCGGAAAATGGCAGAGAAACCAGCCGCCGTCCCGTAAGCCAGCTATGCACGCGGCAAAATACCCATCCATTGCCTAGTTCGAACTCAGGCGCCGCCGTCGTGAATACGACAGGCTCGTACCCATATGTAAGCTTTAATGCGTTCAACCACTCCCGGCTGTGAAAAACCGACGCTAGTGGCTGGCTCTCCAAAAACACCGGCCACCGGCGGTCCGTGAGCGGATCAATTTCATAGACGCTCATGGTTGATCTGAGCGGCGGGACGGAGCTCCGGCCGTTGCAGTCTAGCTCCAATGGAATGTCAATTCATGCCCGCCGCATTCGTCGCCGGCTCAACCCGAATCGTGCCCATCATGCCGCCATCGACGTGTTGCATGATATGGCAATGGAACGGGAATGTGCCAACGATTTGCGGGTCACGAAAATCCATTCGCAACACAACACTTGGGTACTTGCTCAAGCCATCCCATGCTCGGACATCAATAGTGTCGCGCAGAGCAGGTTCTTCCCAACGCATCGATGTCCCGCCAACAACTATGAAGTGCAACTGGTGCACATGAAAAACGTGCGATTCGCGCGAACGATTTTCAATTGTCCAGTCCTCGACATCTCCGGAATGGACGGTGATGGTGGGTTGATCATCATGGGGATCGAATACTTTGGGATCGTGGCCTTCTTCCGTAATAAAGAACAGCGTCGCGCTGTTTGGATCGCTCGGATTCACGAGCTTCTCAGAAAAATATAGGGTCCGTTTCTTGATGGGCCGCACTGTGGAGAGTGCTGGAAGCGAAGCTCGTGGAGCACTCTTTGCAGCCTGCAGCAACGGAGCATCTTCCACCTCTGACGTAATGATCTCCGCCAGCGGACGGCTCGAATCGACATCGTCAAGACCGACGCGCAGCGCCGGCTGCACCGTGCTTCGTGTGGCGACCGGCTTGTCATCGTCTTCGGCGCCACGGAAAACTGCGGTCGTGATGAGCTGGCCCGAGACGCCAGAAGCAGGCCCGCTAACGATGAATTCCGCGCGCGCCGCCGGCGGCAAGAAGATATGAGTCACGGGTGGAGCGTAGTCATTCGGGCCCCGCTCGCCAAACTTTAAAGGCACACCATCGAGCGACACCAGTTCCATGCTCTGCCGTTTTCCGGCATACTCGAGGGCCAAGTTGAGATATGTGTCTGCCGAGGCATTCAACACTCGCCAGAATTGACGCTCCAGCGGCTTCATCTTAATCACGGCAGGAGGATACTTCGGATATGGCACGACCACGTTGTTGATCGAAATCTGTTTGGTCGGTCGCTTGGGATCAAGTTTCTCGGCCTCCGAGGGGTCTGGCATCTTCTCGTCGCGAATAATCAACACCCGTTCGTGGAGGCCAGCTACACGCCGGACATCTCGTTCCATGCCTTCAACGATAATGGCGCCCGACGCCCCACCAAGCATCTGGTCTTCTGTAAAGCCGTGCACGTGTGGGTGATACCAATACAGCCCCGGCGCTTGATCTTTTGCAATATGAATCCGGTATTGGAATGGCGGATCACCCGGTTCTACGGCGGTCTTCAGCGTGTCGTCTTGGTGGCAGACCGGAGGAATCGCTAGGCCATGGAAGTGGAGGTTCGTCGTCGCAGGACCCATCTCACCGCCCGCGCATTGATCACGCCTCAAAGCAGACGAGTGTTGCCTTCGCGCGTGAACTTTCGCCCGCGCATCTGCCGGAAGGGAGATCTCGTTTTTCAGATTAATAATGAGCGTGTCACCCGGCTGAACTCGCAGCGTAGGAGCCTGATTGCCATGGTCATCGACGTAGCAGTAGCGCATGTGCCCGTTGCCGTCGAGCGAGTTGTGTACCGTAAGCGAGACTTTCAGTGTGCCGTTCTTGCTGCGAAGGTCCGCAGGTTCGCTGGCTTCGCTGCCTTCAGGTGAACGCGTGCACTCCTGTCGAATGTGAACTGAAGCTCGGCGAGGCTGTGCGCCTGCAGGAGTTGGCGCGAGTCCGGCAAAATACAGAGCGAACAGGGCCAGGGCCCAGAATCTGCGATCCGGCCGGTCATGGTTACGCCTGGCTGTGCTGAACAACAGGGACAGTCCACCAATTGTTAAGAATTCAGAGCTGCTTCCCTTTAGCCTAGCAGAAGCGCCAGCCGCAATACTGGCTTTTAGTGAGTTGAACCCGACGACGTGCTTGTTCGCGCAGATTGTTGCAACAGTAGATTTGCCAATGCCTTGAACATCGTCCCCTGCCCCCAGTGGAACATCGGCGTTTTTACTTTTTTCCACCCCAGGTCGCGATAGTAGAAGTGTCCGTCAGCGGCTTGCATATTTCGAATGGTCCACTCCGCGACTTTTTCGGAAAGTACAAGCGATTCTGGATCGCTGTCAGCAAGAAACGCCAGGGTGTCAATGGCCTGCGCAGCGCACTGAATATCTATCGGTAGCGCCTGGTTGTGATAGTACTTTGGTCTGCCGTCGGGCTCGATAAAATTCTTTTTGAAGTATTGGAAGCCGTGGTGAAGATTAGGTTCGAATTCACGGTCACCGCTGCTGCTGATATATCGTTTAAGACAGTCAAGGTTGTAGCCGGTGTGAAAGTTGTCTATCCAGTGATACTTTGAAGCTTCGCCGTAGAACCATGCTCCGTCATCGTTTTGGCGGGTGCAACTGTACGTCATCGCGCTTTTTGCCAACTCTAAACCACGCCGGTCCTGAGTGTAGGCACCGACTCGCGCAAGAAGGGCCGCGCCGAGCATATTAGAGTTGTGAATGGAACTCTGAGCGTTGGGAATATAGCTCAGGCATGCTCCCCGGCTCGTCTCCTCTCGCGGCAAAGTCTTAACCCACTCGGCTGTGCTGGCAGCAACTTCGAGATACTCCTTGTTGCCCAGAACTTCGTATCCTTCCAGGAACGCGAACCCGATCAGACTGCTCCACACGATCGTCGGTGTGTACTTCTCGATCGTGCCTGCACGAGTCGAAAACGAAAAATGATTTCCCCAGCAGTATTGGTCCCAGTTGGGCGCTTTGTTTTTCATCAACCAATCAAAGCAGAACTCCGCCCGCTGCCGATAGCTCGAGTCTCGCGTCAAAGCATACATTTTCGTGTAGCCCCAGGCGAAGTACCCCATGCCTTTCGTTGATGTGTGCGGGCGGATCCCTATCCATGGCCGGATGTGAAATGGCGTCCTCAACACTACCGCGGTCAGCAATCTGCGCAGAAAATGAGTCTTGAAGGTGAGATGATGCAGGAATGACATGCTGCCGTCGCCGGGATCATAGGCGCGGTAGTTGTGCCGTTCCGCCCACGAAGTCACGCCATCGACGCTTTTCCGCACGGAACTACTCATATTGCAATGCCGCCTGAGCTGGGACCGTGCCGTTCAGTTGGTAAAGCAACTTTATGTATTTCTTCTTCTCAGCCGTCCAGGAGAATTGATCGCGCAAAGCCACCGAGCGCTCCCGATAGGGCAAGAGGATGTCCGGGTCATCCGCGATCTTGTCCATGATTGCAGCCAATGAAGCAGCGTTGTCCCAATCGAAGAACATGCAATCCTGCTCGCTGAAGTAGTACGAGATTGCGCTGCTGCGTACGGAAACTACCGGAAGCCCCAGGCAAATGTATTCGATCAATTTAAGCGGCAGCGCGTGGTCGGTGACCGATGAAATTTCCAGCGGCACGAGTCCCACATGGCAATCAGCCAGGTGTCCGGCGATCGCATGCGCAGGATAGCTGCGATTGTCAAACTCGACCACAGACTCCAGATTGAACTCCGCGATCAGTTCTTTCAGCCGTTGACTGAAATCCCCTTCGCCAATAATTCTTACTCTGATCCGATCGCGCCGTTGAACCTGCTTGAGCGCATTCATCAGAATGCCCAGTCCCGATCGCTCCAGTATCGTGCCATGAAACGCAAACCTGATTTCGTTATTTACGCTGTATGACGCACGAAGCGGAAACAGCTTTTCATCCGCGAAGTTAGCAACAACGTCGATCGAATCTGGCTTGAGGCCGTGTTTTACCAGGATCCCAAACTTCACCGGATCGTGAACTGTGATCACCCGCGCACAATACGCCGCACTCAAACGTTCCTGCCACAACAGAATACGATAAAAAAAGCCTCGTTCCTTACCCTTGAACTTCGAGGCAAAAGTGTTTGGCATGGGGTCATGGATATCCAAAATTATTTTGCTTCCGAAGATCCAGGGGACAATTGTGCTGAATACAAGAAAATCCGGCATGTTGTTGACATGTATCACCCCGTAACGGCGTTTAAAAAAAAGACGGGTGGTCGTTACCAAACAACGCAGGAAAAAGGTCAGGTAGCCAATTAGGTAGCTGAGATATCCTCTGCCGCGATACTTCGATTGATTCACCCGGATGACTTGAACCCCGTGGATTGCCTCTTGGACCGGAGAACCCGGACGACGTAGCGCCAGAAAATCTACCTCAAAACCACCTTCGATCGCAGCTTCGGCCTCCCGGATCACACGCGGATCGGTTTCATAGTAGGTATAGCCCACCATTAGAATTGGCTTTTTGTTTGAAGAGGTCACTGCAGCACCCTGGACTCCAAGTTTCCGATCAGTTTCCGGAAATCGGCTGTGAGACCCGGATCGGAGATAACATTTTCGGGATGTACAAGCAAGACGATGTCCTGGCGCTGCGCATGCTCCATCAACCACTCCACGGTAAATGTTTTGGTATCACGCCAATATGGCTCCAGCCAAAACGCAGATGGAAATGTCAGAAGTCCTTTGCTGGTCTTGACCGGTTCCAGAGTTGGATTCTCGAGGTTCCCAAGGAACAATCTCATCGAAACTCTTTCCGCCCAGTCGGTGTACTTTTCGGGCTCATATGGCGCGTAGTGGTGGAAGCCATATTTGCCGTTCCCGGACCCATGCTTCGACACGGCGGACATTTTTCTTCCGAAATATCTTTCGAGAATGCCAATCTCTTCGCAGAACGTTTCGAATGACCGGGAGTTTTCCAGGTGCAGTCCTGCCTCGTGTCTGCCGGCATTCAAGAGTTCCAACACAGGTTCATTGGGAAGCGTGCACCGGCGGAAAAACACATACGAGCGAGCTCGGGCTTCGTTGAGCCAGCCCAACATTGTTCTGAGCTCGGAAAGATAGCCGAACGCCGGCACCCGCGGCAGGTAAAGATCTGAGCTCAATCGGGAGAGCAGATGACGCACGAGTGGTTGCTTCCCGTATGGGCGGTCAACATCGATCCGTATGATAAGAGCCATGCACTTTCAGAACGGCCGAGTGTATCGCTTCGGCATCTATTGCAAATTGCAGCTGAGCCGGAATCGGATGAGTTCGTAGGCTTGATATACCGGCAATATCTGCGCGCCCGACTCTGCCGAGTATTTCACGATGTCCTCGAACAAACTCGGCACACACCCGTAGCGAGTGGGTTGTTCGCTCACATCGTGGGTGGCAAATATAAGCCAGCCATTTGCTTTCCGGTTTAAATCAATCATTTCTTTTATTTTTTCCGGGTTATGCCGGTCTTTTTCAAGAAAGTACGCGGCGAGATAATTCAAATCAACCATCCCGGCGTTAAACGTTTGGCCACCGCCTCGAGAACACTCGAAGTACTTGGAAGTAAGATACTTCGTCCGCGCGCGTGGAACGCCGATTGGGTAAGAAAGGGTTTTGAAGGAAGCGCCCGGCAGCAGTTCGTTCAGCGCACGGCAGTTTTCATTGATTGCTTGCTCGAAGGCAGCAGGATTTGTTTCCCAGGCATGGCAATGCCCGAACGTATGACATCCCAATTCGTGACGCTGCTCGACTACCGCCTTTAAGTCTTCGGCCAGGAACATTTCGCCCGTAGGTGATTCTTTGCCCATCAAACCAAGTGAAGCGTAATAGGTTCCAGCCAATCCGAACGACTGTAGAATCTTTCCCCCGGTCAACAAAGCCGATCTCGGGAAATCGTCGAACGTGAACGAGATAATCGGAGCGCGCAGACGCACCTCAAAAGTGCGCTTACACAAATAGCGCGCAGTCGCCCGCTGATATTTGCCCTGGGCCCTATTGATTAGCGAAAACGACATAGCCTTGAGATTCGCCCTCGAGTCGTTCATCAATTGCAGGGTCTTGTTTTCCCCAGCTTGCGGCTCTCCTTTAGTAACCTGCGGCTCTCCCAGTATTCCCACTTTTGAGCCAACCGGGTACGAATGCGCCTGCCCTTGGTGCGCCAGGAACCTTCCATCAGGTGAACACCAAAGTTTCCGAAACAGTTCCAGTATTTCTCGTCGCAGACGTCCTCCGGAAAAAGGACGGTCACGGTTTTCGCCAGTTCCGGATTTTCCGCCAGTGTGCGCGAAAGCAAACCCGGTCCTGTGGTATTCAACACCACGTATTCCGATCTCAGTATCAACGGCGCGCCACGCAGCATCGGCTTCACCCAGTCGGGATCGGCTTGCGCCCTCACGCAATTTTCGATGACAGCTTTAAGAAAAAAATGACCAGGCGCCGCCCCAAACGCATAATTTCCAATCTCCCAATCAATCTTGAATTGATCTCGCAAGAAATGGCTTATTGTGAGCCCCTCAAACGGAAAAACGCAGCCACGCTCGAGCAGTGGGGAGAGGCTGGAGGCCAGCAGCACGTCCAGGTCGAAGTAGAAACCGCCATGCCGGTAAACCGCAAGATAACGAAAGAAATCATATCGCTGAATCGGAAACTGGAAGGAATCAAACACCTGGCGGTACTGCGGAAATTCTCTGTCAACAAAGGCTTCTACATCCCGATTGTCGAAGAACACGTACTCATAATCTGGATGCAAGTTTTTCAATGCTCCGATCATCGCGCGAGCGCGCAACGAATGGTCTGCATTTTTCGCCGTCTGAATGAGTCGCTTGGGAATGGAACTCGGCACAGGAACGGAAAAACCCTCATCGTGGGGCAAGGCTGCTGCCGCGAGTGACTCGACCCCTTTCATTGTGTAATTTTAAAACTGGAGCAGGAACGGGGGAGTGACTCTTGCGTTTCGGTCTGGCGGACGGGAACCAGTTCCCTACAAAAAGTGCGCCGAGTCCACATGTTTGCGGACTCGGCAAATTCGTCGCAAATTGCTTATTGCGCTACGGCTGTGAGACCACTCGGCGGATTCGGCGGCGTTCCGCCACCACCTCCGCCCCCTCCGCCGCCAGTACCACTCACAAGCGGATGCGGGTAGGTATATGGAACGTAATGGACGGTCCATGTGTTGAGTGCAGAACAGGTATAGAGCGTCCCCTGCGGGCCCTGATCCGTGGCGAAATAACCGACCCCGCCGCGCCCTTGATCCTGTGACAAAACCGAAAGTGTCGGGGTACAGACCGCCGGGCGATTTGCGAGAGTTCCAAAACCTACACCGGACGTTCCGTTAAATGGGGCAGAGCTGGAAGTCTGCGGCCCTTTTCCTGCCTCGTCGTAATAGTCACGATTGACTAGGAAGTTAGCCTCTCCCGCTTCGTCGCTTGCTGCAACTTTATTGTTGTTCCTGGTGTCACGGTTGTTCCAGGCATAAACCGGATAGAGCAGGCCCGCATGGTAGTCGCGCCCTGGTTGTAGAGGTGTGGGATACGAACCGCTGTACTGCTGTGGATAGCCGGCGGCTATCGACAACGCGGATCCGTTCATCGGTTCAGTGTTCGAGGTAAATTTGTTGTTAAAAAACATTTCTTCAAATGACCCTTGATGGTGGATGAGCCGATAACCGTCAGGGTATGCAGAGCCCGAATTAGCTATAACAGTGTTTCCGTAGACCTCCCAGTTCGATGCTCCATTTCCGTGACCGCCCACGGTTTCTGCGGAGTGAATCGTTACAAGAGCATTGGTCACCGTGTTATAGCGAAACACCATCCCAGCCATTGGTCCCCAACCATCGACCGCTCCCGTCCCGGCGTCGGTCATATTAGAGACAGAAATCGTGTTGTCCTCTATGAAGAGATTATTGGCTGTTCCCTGCTGGCTGGCAGGAGCATTCGGGTCTATTGCCCCGAGCATTTGCACCGCGGCAAAGGAACTGCCATTGGAAAAGGTATTGTGGTCCACAACCCCCCAGACGTACTGCTTGGAGGTATTTTCCCCGATGGTGATGACGGTTGCGCCCGCACTTATTCCGGTACAGGTATTGTGGTCAAAGCGGAAACTGCTGATCGTTCCGCTACATCCTCCAGCAGGACAGGTCCACACTAAACCGCCCGCCGACGTGAACTTGAAACCAGAGATGCGATAGAGCTTGGTGGAACTTCCGCTTGGGAACCCGAATACTGTACCGCCCGACGACACGGTGCATGTCGCTCCATTCGCGCACATGAGGCTAATGCCCTTCGACAGTGAAAAGGTGATCCTTCCACTCCAATTGTAGGAACCTCCGGCGAAGGTCACCGTTGCTCCATCACTGGCGCTGCTGATCACGTTACTCACATCGGATGTTGAGGCACCCGCCGGACACGACCAGCTTGTACCGCTTCCACTGCAAGCTGCGTGGGCCGGAACAGCCGCCCAAAAGGTAAAGATCAGTCCGATCAGACAGCACAGCTGTCGAATGGTGGCCGATCGAGTCGTCATCGCAACCCCTCGTAACATGGATTTCGTCACCAGACCCGCATTGTCGCAAAAGCACTTTCGTACCACAACTGACGAAAGACCCACGGACCAGAGGCCAAAGGGACAGCCCGATTAGCTCTCCAGGAGCGCGCTCCGCACGAACCATTTGCCGGAGCGCCTGCGGCACCTCAACAGGTGCCTTGCTCAATCCGCGAAGGCAGCGACGATGTATAGAAGCATAAAGGGTACCCCCGGCGAAAACCACTGTCGGAAGTACACCCGCGCCGTCCGTGCTTGCGCCACACAGACATGGCGGATTTCCTGCTTCTATGGTGATCAGAGGACTGCGTTGCTCAAAGTAATATTGCGTGCAAAGCGCGTAAACAGCTGAATTCTAGCGGTCAGCAGCGCACTTGGCACTAAATGACGATGGCCTCCTTCTTCGCAATGCAATATCAGTAAACAGGAAACCAGTTCCTTCCTGAAGGCTGTGGCTTCTTCATTTCGGGAAATTGCTTCAGAATCGGAAGGACATTACCGACGAGCTTGCGTAGTTGTTTTTGGGAGGTTCTGCTTTGCAGCAAACTCTCTTAGCCGGGTTGCGAGGTCGCTCGAAAACAGTGCCGCACCGGCCGCGTTCAGATGCTGCGAATTAGTGAAGTATTTCGTGTCCCCGGCATATTGCCAATTGCTATAGTCCCACAGCGGGACGTGATAGCGCTCGGAAAGCTCCTGGAAATGGCCGAACACCTCGTTGCGATTATTTGTCAGCTTCTGCATCTCGCTGTATTCCGGGGAATACACGAAAATCAGTTGAATCCCGTGCTGTTGGCATACATGAATCAGGTCTTCCATGAGTTGAATGCCTTCGGCTTCAATCGGCCAGCTCACACCTTTGGGATTTGAATTCTTGAAGTCCTGGAACTCGTTGGTCCAGGGCTTCGTCCGGGGATTAAAGCCCTGAAAAAAATCTTCTTTCGGCGACCAGCCGAGCGCGCCCCCGATGCCGAGCATCCAGGAAAAATTCATGTCGTCGACCACATAGCCGTAAAGCGGCAGGTAACGGCTCTTCCATGTATCAGGCGTGATTTTCAGGAGCGGCTGGTACAGTTCCTTGTCGTAAAGATACGGAACGTATTGTGCGTACGCATACACTTCGCGAGTTGTCTGGAACGTGAACGCGTCCAGATTGTGCACTACGATTTGCGGCCTGCGGTTGTGCTCGAGATACGCCTTCAAAACCGCAACTTGCATGTCAGTTTGCGAGCCGTTCCGGCCCAGGTTGAAGGCGGTATGCCCGGTGACGGCTTCAATCACGCGTGGATCATAGTGCGAGGCGGCGCGGGACGAACCGGTAACGACAATTTCAGCATTGACCTTCCCATCCATCATCTGGTTCCAGGCGCCGAACTGCGAAGTCTTGATGCGGCGAAGGCCGACAGTAATCAGCATATTTACCGCAAAAACCAGCGCGATAAAGATGGCGAAAAAGCACGTCAACCGCTTCAAAGTCCGGGACACAGGGTGAACACCCTGTTCGAAAGCCGTTTTGGCAGCCGTGCTCATTTCTTCTCGATTTAATTTTTCCGGGACACGAACGAGGACTGTTGAGAACTCGTCCGCCAACTCGGTTGAGCCTTCTTTTCTATACACTACGAACCTCTAAAACTGGAAGTAAATGAATTGCCGATTTTGATAAATTCCAAACATCAGCACGAGTATGGCAAAGCCGGCATAGGCTGCC
>DAIPJJ010000029.1:0-29497 GCA_036770325.1 Terriglobales bacterium | reverse complement strand
GAAGCCGCACAATATACCGGACAAGCGCTGGCTCTCTCTCGCCGAATCGGTAACCGTGAGGACGAACTTTACGCGCTGCTCGCCGAAGCACAAATCGCTGCTGCCTCCTTGGATCAAGCGAATGCTGAAAAGCTGTTCAACGAAGTCGCAAACGATCCCGCCAGCGATACGTCGCTTCGTTGGGAGGCGCGGAATTCGCTGGCAAAATTGTATGAAGCGCAAAATCGCCCCGGCCGTGCGGAAAAGGCTTACCGTCAGGCTATTGCAACCGTCGAGAGTGCGCGCTCAGCAATCCAGCACGAGGATTTCCGCCTTCCATTCCTTGCGAACGCGGCGCACTTATACGACGACTATATCCATTTTCTTGTCGCGAGAGGCCGGACCGTCCAGGCGCTGCAGGCCGCGGATTACAGCCGCGCGCAAACACTGGAAGAAGGCCTCGGTTTACGAGCCCGAAAAGAGTCTTCATCCTCTGAGCCACCACTAACGCTGAGTGCACTGGCGAAAAAAACCAATGCCACAATTTTGTTTTATTGGCTTGGCCCCGGGCACTCGTACCTTTGGGCTTTCAACTCCGCGCGCTCCGCGTTTGTTCCCCTTCCCGCGGCAAGCGAAATCAATTCATTAGTGGAACAATACCGCCGGATTCTGACCGGTCCGCGCGATCCTCTCCAGGCTGGAGCCGACGTGGGTTCTGAGCTCTATGAAAAGTTGATCGGGCCGGTTCAAAAGCTCATCCCGCCGAATGGCCGCGTAATTGTCATTCCAGACGGCGAACTCAACACGCTGAATTTTGAAACGCTGCTGGTTCGCGAACCAAAACTTCGCTATTGGATCGATGACGTAACAGTACTCACGGCAACTTCATTGCGATTGCTGCCCTTTACCCGGCCTCGGACTCGCGGCTTTAACAAATTGCTTCTGATTGGCGATCCAATTGCGCCAAGTCCAGACTACGAACCGCTCCCGAACGCCGCAGTGGAAGTGCAAAAGATTGAGGACCACTTCCCCTCTGACGAGCGCCAGGTCCTGGTGCGTGATCAAGCGACTCCTGCGGGCTATATCGACAGCGATCCCGGACAGTTTTCTTTCATTCATTTCGTGGCGCACGGAACCGCTAGCACCTTGAGCCCTCTCGATTCGAGTGTCGTGCTCTCGAAAAACGGCGGTGACGAGGCTTCTTACAAACTCTACGCGCGCGACGTCATTGCTCATCCGCTGCACGCAGAGCTAGTCACCATTTCAAGTTGCTACGGATCGGGCACGCGCTTTTACACCGGTGAAGGACTAGTAGGCCTTTCATGGTCCTTCCTCAGGGCTGGTGCGCAAAATGTGATTGGGGCGCTGTGGGCGGTGAGCGACAACTCAACTCCCAACTTCATGGACGACTTCTACAATCAACTCTCCCACGGAAAATCTCCCGAAGCGGCTCTGCGCTCTGCAAAGCTTCACATGCTTCATTCAGACGGCGTATTCCGCAAGCCGTTTTACTGGGCGCCATTCCAGCTCTACACAGGTTCTTAGAAGCGATAACTCTCGTCGGCTCCCTGCTAAACTCGCATCGTGCGGCGATTGATTGTGAATGCGGATGATTTCGGTCTGACCTCAGGCGTCAATCGCGGAATTGTCGCCGCGCACACGCGCGGAGTTGTAACTTCCTCCACATTGATGGCGTGCGGCGCGGCGTTTGATGATGCCGTAGCTCTCGCGCATGCAACGCCGTCCCTGAGCATCGGCTGTCACGTACTTCTCGTCGATGCCATGCCTGTACTCGAACTCAAGCACGTCTCCAGCCTCGCAAAAAGCAGTTCGGGCTCTCCCCGATTTCGCGAAAGCATCCTGGAGTTCGCCTGCGCGGCACTGACGCCCAGGCTCAACGAAGACCAGATCGAAGCGGAAATCACCGCGCAGATCCAAAAGCTGCAAAACGCGGGCATTCAGCTTTCGCATCTCGACTCGCACAAACACACGCACATGTTTCCCGTCGTATTCAGGCCCATGCTGCGGGCGGCCAAAAAGTGCGGAATTCGCGCCGTGCGAAATCCATTTGAACCGCTGATTATTGCCGGCGCACGGCAGTGGAAGAGGAGTTTCCAGCTCGGGGTCCTACGATCGTTTCGTTCCAGATTTCGTAGAGCGCTCGACGAAGCGGGAATGCAAACCCCGGATGGGTGCATCGGAATCATTGCCACCGGGGGCCTCACTCAACAAATATTCCGAAACCTAATCGAGAACCTGCCGGAGGGAACGTGGGAGTTCGTCACCCATCCCGGCTATAACGACACCGACCTCAACGTGATAAAAACTCGCCTGCGGGAATCCCGTGAGAACGAGCTCGCCATTCTTACATCTGAGGAAACTAAAGAACTTCTCAGCCGCAACAACGTCCAACTGATTTCATATCGTGATTTTGCCTTATTCCGCGACAGGTTACCTCCGGTGCTAGCACCTTCGGGTGCGCACAAGTGACTAACGGTTACTTACGGGTCTGCTTGAGCGCACGTTATGATTGAGCGCAACATGGAGAAAAGGCCAGAATCCAGGGTGTCCGCAGATATTCCTGTGCGCATTTGGGGTATGGATGCGGAGGGCAAACCCTTCTTCCAAAGTGGGCTGGCGAGCAGCCTAAGCAACGACGGGGCGCAACTCACCGAACTCCATCACTGTTTGAAAATTGGTGACATTATCGGTGTTCAGTACGGGGAGAAGAAGGCCCGCTTCAAGGTGATTTGGTCTAACCCTACTCAGGTCCCGCGAAAAAACACGGCTGGAATACAAATTCTCGCGAACCAGACTGCGCCATGGACTGAAATCACGATTGAGAACCGCCGCACAACACCCAAAGGCGATGCCGAAAAACGCCGCTTTACGCGTCACAAAGTCAGTTTCCCCATGGCGATCAGCTTTGACGACGAACATCGGCCACACATTCAATGCAGCGCGACCGATATCGGCGGCCGCGGCTGCTACGTGGAGACATTTTCGCCCCTGGGTGTGAACACGCCCATCATCATCACCTTTTGGCTGGACTCCGACAAAATCCGTACCAAAGCCGTTGTCCGGACCAGCGACCCGGGAGTAGGCATGGGGATTGAGTTCAGCGAACTTGCAGACCAGATTCAGCACCGCCTTCAGCAGTACCTCGACAAGATCGATAAAGGCTTTTCCAAGGCCGCAACCGAAGGCTCCTGACTCATAAAATCCGAATCCTTGGTCGGCTTTTCCCATCGAATGCTGCATGCGGGAGAAGCTGAAAATCGGCATCACTGGCTATCCCACCTATGGTGGAAGCGGAGTGGTCGCTACCGAACTGGGCCTTGAACTTGCCCAGCGCGGGCACGAAGTCCACTTCATCTCGTACGCACAGCCGATTCGCCTGAACCGGCCAGCCGCAAACATCCATTACCACGAAGTTGAAGTCTCGCGATATCCGCTGTTCGACTACCCACCCTACGATCTCGCGCTGGCAACTCGCATGGCGGAGGTGTCGGAACTCTATGAGCTTGATTTACTCCACGTCCACTACGCCATTCCGCACTCCGTAAGCGCAATGCTTGCGCGCCAGATGCTGGCCGCCGGACCAAAGAAACGGAGGCTGCCGTTTGTAACAACGCTCCATGGGACCGACATCACGCTGGTCGGCCAGGACCGGTCATATTTGCCTATCACGCGCTTCTCCATCGACCAAAGCGACGGAGTGACGGCAATCTCGGAGTATTTGCGCGAGCGAACTGTGCGCGAGTTCGACGTGAAGAACGAAATTCAGGTCATTTACAACTTCGTGAACTGCGATGTGTATTGCCGTGAAAAAAACGGCTCGGACCGGCGGGCGGAATATGCGCCGAACGGCGAACGGGTGTTGTTGCACATTTCCAACTTTCGTCCAGTTAAACGCGTGACGGATGTCATTGAAATTTTCGATCGCGTTCGTAAGCGAGTCCCCTCGAAGCTGCTGCTGATGGGCGACGGTCCCGATCGCTCACCAGCCGAATGGCTGGCAGTACAAAAGGGTATCCACGACGACGTGATCTTCCTCGGCAAGCGCGAGCAGGTATACGAAACGCTCGCAATCTCTGACGTGCTTCTAATGCCGAGCGAACTGGAATCCTTCGGTCTGGCGGCGCTCGAAGCAATGGCGTCCGAAGTCATCCCGATTGCGACGAGAGTTGGCGGTGTACCCGAAGTGATTGAGCACGGCAAGAGCGGCTTTCTGGCTGGGGTGGGCGAAGTCGATAAGATGGCCGGCTACGCCATCGAAATCTTGAAGGATGAATCGAAACTGCGCGCAATGGGCAAGGAGTGCCGGGCCGCAGCAAGCGCGCGCTTCTGCACGACAAAAATTATCCCGCAGTACGAAGATTTCTATCGCCGGGTGCTGGAACGCTCTTCATAAGCCGCGACTGACGATTTCGCGTCGCCCGGCAAGACAGGCAATCGCAAACGCACCAGCGTTCCCCTTCCGTTCCGGCTGTCAACGGTCATTCGTGCCGTCTCTCCATATAAGACCTTCAGCCGCTCGGCCACATTCGCCATACCAATGCCCCCTTCGCCAAAGCCATTCGGGGGCTCGAGCATCTGCGCCGAACCCATACCAACACCGTCGTCCTCAACTTCGATAGTCACGTGCGAATCGACGAGCTTGCTTCGCAGGTAAATGCTTCCTCCGTCGATCTTCGAGGACAAGCCATGCTTGATTGAATTTTCCACCAGCGGCTGTAACAACATGCTCGGTACCAGGACATCGAGGGAATCGGGATCGAGCTCTTTCACAACTTTGAGTTTGTCGGCGCCGAAGCGCACAACCTCAATATCGAGATAGTTGTCGATGAAATTAATCTCCTCCTGCAAGGCGACAAAGGCGTCGCTGCTATGAAGCAGACGCCGAAGAATCGTGGCCAGCTTGATGATCAGCTCGCGTGCCGTATCGGGACTGACCCGCACCAATGATGAAATCGAATTCAATGTGTTGAACAGAAAATGAGGATTGATCTGGTTCTGCAGCGCCGCCATGCGCGCCGACAGCAACATTTGTTCCTGCTCTTCGAGCTTGATCTGGAGACGAACGCCATTCCAGATTTTCAGCTCGATCACGATTACCGTCACGGAAGTCGCGTAGATGAGAACATCCACCCAAAGCGGATGCGGCGCATAGGTATAACCTGGGAGCCAGTGCAACTCCTCGAACCATCGGAGCGCCTCACTCTGCAGCAAGCGTAACCCAACGATGGTGAAAAGGAACATCATCTGCCAGTCGGAAAAACTTGGCCGCGCTTCGCCACGCATCATCCAGCGAAAAATGCTCAGATAGTTAAACGGAGAAAATCGCCAGACTTCCTCCTGGTTCGGAGCGAATTTTCGAAGTTGACCGGCAACCAGTGCCACGACCACGTTGATCGGCACCATCAACCAGGCGCCGTTGAAGAGCGCCAGGAGCACTCCGCCTGTAACGCCCGCGAACCGGCCCGCGATCACGCCGAGCAGGACCGTGGCTTCGAAAGACAGATCTCCTGCGAAGGTGCTTTCCGCGCCGAACCTCACCCAAATGCCGAGCGCCAGGTGGAAGCCGATCCACTCGGAAAAAGCCAGCCACAAGGCCAGATACAAGCGATCTCTGGTCGAGCGTTCCGCACGAAACAGCAGCGACTTGAACTCGACCGAGCGCACCAGGCCGGCAGCGATGGCAGCAGCGACGCCTAGTTTCACGAGCAGGTTGATGAGAATGAGGCGGTATTCCATGGGCTCGGATTGCCTAGGAGAACTGTAGCACTGCCGCGCTTACCAATCAGTAGGGACCAATGATTCCGCCAATATGCCGGGAAGCAGGCTGCTTGCGCGCCTGAAGCACGTCGAGATACTTCAATCCTGTGCCGGTATTGAAAAGTACGACTTTATCGCGATCCGAGAGCAATGAATTCGCGCGAAGCTGCCGATAGGCTGCCAGGCTTGCGGCTCCTTCTGGAGCGGCGAATACACCTTCTGTTCTCGCCCACTGATGGACCGCCTCGCGGATTTCATCGTCGGTGACCGCGACTGCAGTTCCCTTACTCCGTTTCAAAATATCCATCACAAGATAGTCGCCATATGGCTTGGGAACGCGAAGCCCGGCTGCAATCGTAGAGCTGTTCTCCCACATCTCGACATTGTCCTTTGCCTCGTTCCACGCCTTCACCACGGGCGCGCATCCGGACGCTTGAACGACAATCATGCGCGGGCGCTGCGAAGCAATCCAGCCGAGCTGTTCCATTTCGTCGAACGCTTTCCACATGGCAATGACGCCGACTCCGCCACCGCTCGGGAAAATGACTGCATTCGGCAATTTGCCGCCAAGCTGCTCAAACAGCTCGTAAGCCATGGTCTTCTTCCCTTCAACTCGATAAGGCTCCTTAAGCGTGGAGAGATCGAACCAGCCTTCTTTCTCCTTGCGCTCGGCAACAGTGCGGCCGCAATCGCTGATGAGTCCGTTCACGAGCGTGAGTTGCGCGCCATACATTTCGCATTCAATCCGGTTGGCGAGAGGAACATCGCTCGGCATGAATATCTGCGCTTCAATTCCGCAAGCAGCGGCGTAGGCGGCGAGCGCACTTCCGGCATTTCCGGCGGAAGGCATGGCGACTTTCTTTATCCCGAGAGCTCGCGCGACGCTGATTGCAACCGAAATACCACGTGCCTTAAATGATCCGGTTGGATTCAGACCTTCGTCTTTGATCCAGACATTCGGGAACTCACGGCTAGCGAGAAGCGGAGTGAAGCCTTCCCCGAGCGAAACCGGCTGTGCCGCAGGAAGCACAGCCTCATATCGCCAGAGACTTGCTGCGGTCGTGGACAGGGACTCGGGCCGGAATGTCTTTTTGAGAGCCACCAGATCGTAGCGCGCGAAGAGAATCCCGCCGTCTTTTGGACAAACGTTCTGCGGCCGATCTGCTGGGAGCTGCGCGCCACATCTTGTGCATTCGAGAAAAGTAACCTGGGACACGCGGAGAGTTTATCAGTTTGCCATTTGCGAGTTGTTCTGCGCTCACGACGGTCGCCAATCCAGCAATGCCAAAGCTCGGGGAACAGAACGCATCTTACCGTTGGCTGCGAACGTCATGTCTCTTCCACTCAAGAAAACCTATGCGCCGATGGAGGCGCTTCCTGCTCGCGAACTCCCGACCGGCCCCGAGTGGCAATACGAGCCCAAATGGGATGGCTTTCGCTGTCTGGCTTTTCGCGATGGCAAGCGTGTTGAATTGATGTCAAAAGGCGGCAAGCCGCTGACGCGATATTTCCCCGAGCTGGCCGAAGCTTTGTCTGAAGTGGACGCTACAAAGTTCGTGCTCGACGGCGAAATCGTGATTCCTGTTGATGGCACGCTCTCGTTCGATCATCTGCTGATGCGAATCCACCCGGCGGCGAGCAGGGTACAAAAATTGAGCAAGGAAACGCCATCCACGTTCATCGTTTTCGACTTGCTGGTGGATGATCGTGGGCAATCACTGGTGAATGAGACGATCGAGAAACGTCGCGAAAAGCTTGAACAATTTGCGGCGAAATTTCTTAAGGGCAATCGAACCGTGCGGCTGTCTCCGGTCACGGAAGATCTGTCAGTTGCGCGTAAGTGGTTTCGCATGGGCGTGGCACTCGATGGCGTAGTCGCCAAACGTCGTGATCTTCCCTACCAGTCCGGCGAGCGCACGGGCATGCAAAAGATCAAGCGGCAGCGCACGGCGGATTGCGTGGTTGGAGGATTTCGATATCTGGAGAAGAAAAAGCTGGTCGGATCGCTCCTGCTTGGCCTTTACAACGACGATGGCCAGCTTGACCACGTCGGTTTCACTTCATCGATCAAGTCAGAAGATCGCCCGGCATTGACCAAGAAGCTGGAAAAAATCATCGAACCGCCGGGATTCACCGGAAAAGCACCTGGCGGCCCGAGCCGCTGGAGCACCAAGCGGTCTGCCGAGTGGCAACCGCTCGCGCCAAAGTTGGTGGTGGAAGTGCAATTCGACCACTTTACCGGCGGGCGCTTTCGCCATGGAACAAAATTCATGCGGTGGCGGCCGGAAAAGAATCCACACGATTGCACGATGAAGCAGGTGGCACGCGAGAACCGCTCGGCGCTGGATTTACTTTAGGCGCGCAACTACGACGCGGGCAATTGCTTCAGCAATCCTTTTGCGCGACGAAACCACGGACGCTCACGGCGGCGAAGATAACCCGGCAGCGTCGGTTTCTTGGCGAGGATTCGCTGCGTCCATTCTCGCGCTTCGGCGTTGCGGTCTTGTGACGCCAGGAAACTTGCATAGTTCAGGTACGTTTCAGACAGAGTCGAAATTTTCGTGGCTTGCCGGAAAAGTGCGTCCGCCTTCTCTGGCTGTCCTGTTTTTGCATAAGCATGGGCCAGCAAACCAGTCGCGCGATGAAAATCGTACCCAGGATCTTTCGCAACTACGCGCTCCAGGTCCGAAAGCGCGGCGGCAAAGTCTCCCAGTTCAATTTCAGCTACGCCGCGGCGGTAAAAGGGATCAGGCGAGTCAGTGCGCGACGAAATTGCCTTGTCATAACACTCGCGGGCCTTCGCAAACTTTTTTTCGTCCAAATAAAGATCGGCCAATTCCTCGTAGTTCCCTGCCGACGGATTGTCGAGAATGATCGCCTGCAATTCACGGATCCGGTGACGACGCGGAAATGTCTTGAAAGATTGGCGAAGCAGCCCGGCATCGGGTAGCACTTCGACAAAGATATAAACCAGAGCGCCAATCCACCCGCCAATAAGGATGATCCAAAGCCAGTAAGTATCTGGCCGCCGGCGAATAAAGTGAACGATGGCGATCGCCTGCAGGACCAGATTCCACGGGAATAGCAGTGCGTAAATAAACCCCATGTGTGAGCGAAATATAGCAGAAGCCGTGGCTAGTGGCTCGTGTTCAGTGGCTCGTGATTCGTGACTCGTTAGGAACGTCAGACTCACTACTCAGCAAGAATCGCGAACCGCGAGCCACGAATCACCAGCCACGAGCCAGGCGAGTCCCAATGCTAGAATCACCCCAGTGACTTCACGCATTCGCCTGCTCGCCATCGATATCGACGGCACCCTGCTCAACTCCAAATTTCAAATTTCCGAACGCGATCTCGACGCACTTCGCAACGCGCATGGCTCCGGAGTTGAGGTTGTTCTGGTCACAGGCAGGCGCCACACGTTCGCTTTGCCTATTGCCCAGCAACTTGGGTTCGAATTCTGGCTGATCAGTTCAAATGGAGCGATCACGCGGTCGCTCTCGGGCGAAACTTTTCACCGCGATCTGCTTCCTCGCGAAACCTGCCGTGAACTTTGTGCGCAAATGCAGGAATTTCGCGGCAACACCGTGGTCACCTTCGACAAAGAAACCAAAGGGGCGTTGGTCCTGGAGCGCATGGATGAACTGACTGCCAGCATCCAGAAATGGCTGGAGAAGAACATGGCGTTCATCGAGTTCGTGGTTCCGCTTGAGAAAGCGTTGACGTCAGATCCCGTGCAAAGCATGTTTTGTGGACAGATTTCGCGGATGCAACAGGCGTTGGAGAAACTTCAATCGAGCCCTCTATCAGACAGAATTACCGTCTTACGCACTGAGTACCCCCTTCGCGACTTATGCATTCTCGATGTCCTGAACCGCGCGTGTTCGAAGGGCCATGCACTTGAACGATGGGCAACTTATCGCGGCATTTCGCGCGACGAGGTCATGGCCATCGGAGACAATTTCAATGACCTGGAGATGCTTGCCTTTGCCGGTCACCCGTTTATCATGGAGAATGCCTGTGCCGAGTTGAAGGCTCGGGGGTGGCCGGTGACGCGCTCGAATGATGAAAACGGCGTTGCGGCGGCCATCGAACGAGTATTGGAAAGAGAGCAAGTTTCCTGATCCCGGGATTGCTGTCATTCCGAGGAGCTTCAGCTCCGAGGAATCTGCTTTTTGATTGTGAAATTGCGCCGAAAATTCGCCGTACCTTTGCTTCTGATCGTGGCCTGTACGGTCGCTCAAGCCGCCGACCTGGCAATACTGCGCAATGGAAATTCGATCCGGCATGAGCGCCGGGAAGTGCTAGGCACCGTAACTCGGCTCTATCTCAGCGATGTAGGGAGTGGATACATCGAGATTCCCACCGACCAGATCGAACGCTTCGAGCATGACTTCGATCCGCCTGCGACTTCACCGCTACCGAAAACTGAATCCTTAGAAACGCAACAACCGCCTTCCGCTTCCGTGCAACTGAATCCGCAGGTCGAGGCGAAAATCGACCAGCAAAGTCTCAACATCATGGTCAATGGCGCCAGCCAACGGCACCAGATCGATCCCGATTTCATCAACAGTGTGATCCGCGCCGAGAGCGGATTCAACAATCGCGCAGTCTCTAAGAAAGGCGCACAGGGATTGATGCAGTTGATGCCGGGTACCGCATCACAACTTGGCGTGAAAAATTCGTTCGATCCGAACGCGAACGTCGAGGGCGGGACGAAATATCTGCGCGAGTTGCTTGAAAAATACGATTACGATGTGCCCAAGGCACTCGCCGCCTACAACGCCGGAGCGGGACGCGTGGACAAATACCACGGCGTTCCTCCTTACTCCGAAACTCAGGCTTATGTAGCGCGAATCATTCGCGACTATAACAAGAAGAAGCTTGCGGAAAATCCTTCTCTGGCGCACAAGGCCAAAGCAACTTCCGCCAAATCCGCCAAACCTAAGACGCCGACGAAGGCAGCAACCAAGAAGGCATTCCCTCATGGCCCAGAATCCGCTTCCGCCAAGTAAGCTCCTGAATTGACCGCTCAAATACTCACGTATAACGTGACAAGGGAGTTGCCAATCACCGGTCCTGCGCGCCAATGAGCAAGAGACGCATTCTGACAACGACGGTCGTTCTGGCCATACTCGCTGCGCTGGTTTATTTGCAAGTACAACATTGGCGGAGCTTCGACTGGGCGCGGTTCCGCAGCGCCAGTCGCGTCGATCCCCTCCACATTGCCGCTGGAATTGGCCTGATTTACCTGACGTATGTTCTGCGCGCACTGCGGTGGAAAGTTTTCCTGGAGCCGGTCTGCAAGAGTTCGACTCGCAATCTTCTTCCGGCGACATTTATCGGATTCACAGGGCTGGCGCTACTCGGGCGTCCTGGCGAATTTATTCGCCCATATTTAATCGCTCGCAAAGAAGGCTTGCAGTTTGCGTCACAGGTGGGCGTATGGACAGTCGAACGCATCTTCGATGTGGGCGCGTTTACCGTTCTCATGACCGTAGATGTCTTCTTCTCATCAGCGATTCGGGTGAATCCTTACCTGCCAAAATTCCGCATTGCCGCGCTGGCGTTGTGCGGAATTGTGGCACTCGCCAGCTTCATTGCATTCCTCATTCGCGTACGTGGCCACCAGGTGGCCGAGTTGCTGCATAGGGTCGCAGCGAAATTTTCGGCGAAGCTCGCGCATGCCATTGACCAGAAGGTGCGCGCCTTCGGTGAGGGGCTGAATACGATATCCGGGGGAAAATCGCTGCTGAAACTCATCGCGATTTCATTGGTCATGTGGTTCATGATCGCGCTTTCCTACCGAGAAGTGGCGCATTCGTACCCGCGGGAGACGATCGAACAAGGCCCACCAGCAGTCGATGTCGAAACTGCGCAACTGGCCGATCTTCCCGAAACTGCGGGCCAGCCGCTCACCGACGAAACCATTGCAGCACTGAATTCCGGGCTCGAAAGCAAAGGATATGCTTTGCGAACCGTGGACGGAAATGTATGGCTGTTCCGTCAGCACAAACGCATCAAGCGAGTTGGAGACCGTCCTCACCTTGCGAACATGGACGTCCCGCATGTGCTCCTGCTGATGGGATTCAGCATGA
This sequence comes from Terriglobales bacterium, assembly GCA_036770325.1. Classification (GTDB taxonomy): domain Bacteria; phylum Acidobacteriota; class Terriglobia; order Terriglobales; family Acidobacteriaceae; genus Gp1-AA145. The sequence continues at coordinate 17,642 of DAIPJJ010000029.1, read as the reverse complement.
TTGGCTCGGTCGTTCAACTGCCGGCCGTGGGTGGGGGTAGCCAGCTTGCCGTGATCAGCGCATTACAAGTGATTTATGGCATTCCGCCGGAGCTGGCCTTGAGTTGCGGAATTCTTTTATGGCTTGTGACCTTCATGTCTTGCGTTCCGGTGGGTTTGGTTTTTGCGCACCAGGGACATCTGTCGTTGCGGAACCTGTCGAAGGCGAGTCATGAAGATAGCGCACAGCAATCAGCACTCAGCGGTCAGTCAAACCAGGCCTCAGAGTTGGGCTTTAAGGAATGACCTTGACGGGCTGAATACTGACTGCTGAATGCTGTGTGCGGCTCAACTGCTACAATGCCCTCAGTCCCCAACCACTATGAAGTGCCCTTTTTGCGGCTTTGCCAATGACAAGGTCGTGGATTCGCGCGAGAGCAAGGAAGCCGATTCCATCCGCCGCCGCCGCGAATGTTTGAAATGCCAGAAGCGTTTCACCACCTATGAGCGCATCGACGAAATACCGTACATGGTGGTCAAGAAGGATGGGCGCCGCGAAAAATTCGACCGGCAGAAGGTCCTGAATGGGCTATTGCGAGCCTGCGAAAAACGACCGGTTCCGATCAGCAAGCTGGAGCAGATCGTCAATGAGGCCGAGTCATTCGTGATCGAATCTCCCGAGCGGGAGCGCAAAACCAGCGAAGTCGGTGAGCTGATCATGAGCAGGCTGCGGCGATATGACAAGGTTGCCTACGTGCGCTTCGCGTCAGTGTATCTGGATTTCAAGGACGTTCAGGAATTCATGGCGGAACTCAAAGACCTGCTGAAGACAAAAGAGAGCGAACCGCAGAGTAAGAGTGCAGCAAAGCCCATTTAGGATTGAATCATTGAATCATCGGGGGGTTGAATCATTGGAACCACAATACTCAGGTTCCCTCAAGAAAGCGGAAGCTTCGACAACGCACCAAAAAATTCGCGATTCGGGTTATCAATCTGTTTCGAGCATTGCCCAAATCTCCCGACGCCCAGACACTTGGAAAACAGGTCTTGAGGTCTGGAACTTCTGTTGCTGCAAACTATCGCGCCGTCTGTCGCTCGCGCTCAAAGGCGGAGTTCATATCGAAGATGGGAATCGTAGTTGAGGAAGCCGATGAAACGGTTTTCTGGCTGGAAGTATTAACCGAAACCGGTGTGATCTCTGAAACACGGACGAGAGAGTTGCAAACGGAAGCCAATGAACTGCTGGCGATTTCAGCGCGTCACTTCGCACTGCAAAGAAAGACACTCAATGATTCAATCCCCCGATGATTCAATGATTCAATTCCAATGACTCACCACATAACCCTCATTCCCGGCGATGGCATCGGCACAGAAGTCACCCAGGCGGTCGTTCGCATCCTTGAAGCGACTGGCCTCAAGTTCGAGTGGGAAACCATTCAGGCCGGCGCCGAAGCTTACGAAAAATACAAGGAGTACATCCCCAAAGCGTTGACCGAATCCATCGATCGAACGCGCGTCGCGCTGAAAGGTCCAATCACCACGCCTGTCGGTGGCGGATTTGCCAGCATTAATGTTCAACTTCGCAAGCAGTTCGAGCTTTATGCGAACTTCCGTCCGGTTCGCAATCTGCCGCACATTCCGAGCCGGTATCCGGATGTGGATTTGGTAATCGTGCGTGAGAACACGGAAAGCCTGTATTCGGGCCTCGAGCATGAAGTCGTTCCTGGAGTGGTTGAAAGCCTGAAGATCATCACCGAGAAGGCCTCGACCCGCATTGCCCGTTTCGCTTTCGAATACGCGCGCAAGAACCAGCGCAAGAAAGTTCACGCGATTCACAAAGCCAACATCATGAAGCTTTCCGACGGCTTGTTCCTGCGCTGCTCGCGCAATGTGGCCAAGGAATTTCCGGAGATCACCTACGGCGAGCACATCGTCGACAATGCCTGCATGCAGTTGGTGATGAATCCGTACCAGTACGATGTAATGGTGATGGAAAACCTTTACGGCGATATCATCTCGGACCTCTGCGCAGGATTGGTCGGTGGCCTTGGCCTGGTTCCCAGCGCCAACCTTGGCGACAAATATGCAATTTTCGAAGCCGTTCACGGCTCCGCACCTGACATCGCCGGCAAAAATCTTGCCAATCCGACGGCACTCTTGCGATCTGCGTTGCTGATGCTGCGCCACATTGGCGAATCCGAAGCTGCGCTTAAAATCCGCAACGCGCTGGAGATGGTCTATCGCGATCGTGACAAACTCACGAAAGATGTCGGCGGGAAGGCGGGAACGTCAGAGTTCGCAGATGAAATAGTCAAGGCGATGTCGGCGGCCTAAGGCGTTGCCTGTCCGGAGAGATAACGTCGGCTCCTCAAGTTGTCAGAAAACATTTCGCATCCTGAACAACTATCTCTGAATCACGTATTCCATCGAACTTTAGAAAAGAGAGGGTCATGAAGCTAATTATCGCGGTGTTGTTCGCATTTCTGGTTACTGGTATCTTCGCGGCTGATCAGGTCGAACCTCCGTCAGCCGGAACAAGCGCACCGAAGTTCAGCTTGCCCAACCAGGAAGGGCACCAAGTTTCGCTCGAACAGTTCAAAGGCAAATGGGTGGTGCTCTACTTTTACCCTAAGGACTTCACCTCGGGCTGCACGATTGAAGCACACAATTTCCAGCGCGATATCGACAAGTACACCCAAAAGAACGCTGTCATCGTGGGCGTCAGCGTTGACGACGTGAATTCGCACAAGGGCTTTTGCGCCAAAGAGGGTCTGAACTTCAAGCTGCTGGCGGATTCTGATCATAAAGTCGTGCAGAAATACGGATCTGTCATGGAATACAACGGGAACGTTCTGGCCGCGCGCAATACTTTTCTTATCGACCCTTCGGGTGTGATCCGAAAGGTATATTTGAAAGTGAACCCGCAAAGCCACAGCGAAGAAGTGCTGGCCGATTTGGGCACACTTGAAGCGGAAAAATAGCCTGACACAATAGAAAGCACAAACTGGCTTGAAAAGCCCGGCTTCTCAAAAGGAAGTCGGGCCTTTTTTGCCCCGCTCCGTCGGTTACTTCCCGAACCACTATAAGCCGATAACTACACTTGAAATTGGATCTCGGTACTATGCTCGTTCGCGCTTTCGGGGCACGCTCTTTGATATTCTCCAGTTGAGATGTCTTCTGGCACTATTGCGTCCCCCTCTTCAACCGACGCATCAGCACAAGTTATCGTGCGTAGGATGCCGTACGTTGCCCGGTTTGCCTGGACAACGCTGGCGTGCAATGTGGCGGTGGTGCTTTGGGGCGCATATGTAAGGGCCACGGGATCGGGCGCAGGGTGCGGAGACAAATGGCCCGAGTGTGGCGGCGCGGTGCTCGGCGCAAGCGCGAACGCACACACTATTATCGAGTTCACACATCGGGCAACCAGCGGCATCGCTCTGCTGATGGTGGCTGCTCTCGTCATCTGGTCCTGGCGTGTGACAACTAAGCGCGACTGGGCGCGCTATTCGGCGGTACTTGCCGCCGTGTTTCTTGCGAACGAGGCTCTATTGGGAGCTGCGCTTGTTCTGCTGGGGCATGTGGCGGGCGACAAATCTTCGGGCCGAATTCTGTTTCTCTGCCTCCACTTCGGAAACACTCTCCTTCTGCTCGCAATGCTGGCGCTTACCGCGTGGTGGCTACAGAAGGCCAACAGTAGTCTAAGGCTGACTCGAAAGCCTCGCGAAGTGCTTGCGATTGGCGCTGGCTTATTTGCAACCATGGTCATCGGGATCACCGGCGCGGTAGCTGCGCTCGGAGACACGCTCTACCCCGCGATGTCGTTGCGTTCATCTCTGGCGCAAGACTTTGGTTCGGGTACGCCTGCTCTGCTGCGCCTTCGACTGGTTCATCCGGTTGTCGCGGTCACTGCGGCAGTTTATATATTGTGGGTTGTTTTCGCGATCACACGCAGGCAAGCTCGTCCCACTAAAGCATCAATTGCTCTTTCAGTCCTGTTTCTCGCGCAAATCGGCATCGGCGTCATCAATGTGCTTCTGCTCGCTCCGATTTGGCTGCAAATCGTGCATCTGTGCGTCGCGGACCTGCTCTGGATAACGCTCGTGATTGTATCGGCCGAGCTGTTGTTTGAACCTGCTGATGCATTCGTGACAGCGACAGCCGGAACATAAGATCTCGAATTTGTGTCGCAAACAAACGGCCGGCTCAGCACCACGCAGGCTCTCATCGTAAAATAACCTTTGACCTCTTCGATGCAAGTCTCCACCGTATCCGAGTCCATTCTCAAGGAGAGTACTTCCGGCCCCGCGGCCATCTCTGTTTGCGATCTCGTTCACCGCTATGGCGATAGAGCCGCGCTGAACGGGGTCTCTTTTGACGTCCGCCCGGCGGAACTTTTTGGATTGCTCGGCCCGAATGGAAGCGGAAAGACCACGATGTTCCGGATCCTTTCTACGCTCATGGTTCCAGTCGGCGGACGAGCCGTCATTCTGGAGCACGACGCTGCGAAAGATCCGAGCCAACTGCGGCGCGAAATTGGAGTTGTTTTTCAGGCCCAGAGTATTGACCTGAAACTCACGGCCTCCGAAAACCTGCAACATCAGGGACGCCTCTACGGCCTGCATGGTTCAATGCTTCGCAGGCGCATTCAGGAAATGCTTGAGCGGGTTGGTTTGGCCGACCGGGCAAATGAAAAGGCTGAAACATTTTCCGGCGGTATGCAACGCCGGCTTGAGCTTGCCAAGGGCCTGCTGCACGGACCGCGCGTGCTGCTGCTTGATGAACCCACGACGGGACTTGATCCCGGCGCGCGGCGCGACGTGTGGCAATACCTGAGCATCCTTCGCGACGAGGAACGTGTCACCGTGCTGGTGACAACGCATCTTATGGAGGAAGCGGAACGCTGCGACCGGTTGGCGATCCTGAACCAAGGCAGTCTCGTTGCGCTGGGAACACCTGCTGAACTGAAGCAGGAGATCGGCGGAGACGTAATCGTGCTTGAAACAAAATCGCCTGAGTCGCTGGCTGCGCGAGTTCGAGACCGTTTTGCCGTGGATGTCCAGGTAGTTGAGGACGAATTGCGCATCGAGCGCGATCAGGGCCATCGCTTCGTCACCAATGTGGTTGAAGCCTTTCCCGGCGAGATCGATGCAATATCGATCTCAAAGCCGAGCCTGGAAGACGTTTTCATTCGAAGAACGGGACACCGGTTCTGGAACGAGAGGGATGAAAGCCCGGTGAAGTCAGAAAAGCGCAAGGGCGCAGGGAGGCCCGCGCAGTGAGTTCACTCGCTACATCTCTGCCGCGTGTTTCCGTTCCAAAGAAAGACGAACTGCTCCTGCCGGCATTTACGCTTTGGCTGCGCGAGGTGGTGCGTTTCTATCGGCAGCGTGCACGAGTTGTGGGTGTAATCGCGTCGCCGATTTTGTTCTGGCTGGTAATTGGCTCGGGATTCGGCACTTCTTTTCACTCGGGAAGCACCGATCAGCACTATTTGGAATATTTTTATCCCGGCGCGCTGGTCATGATCGTGCTGTTCACTTCAATCTTCACCATGATGTCGGTAATCGAGGACCGGAAAGAAGGTTTTCTGCTGTCGGTTCTGGTTGCGCCGGTATCACGTTCGGCAATTGTGCTGGGCAAGGTGCTCGGCGGAACAACCCTCTCGACGATTCAAGGACTGATCTTCCTCATCTTTGCACCTCTGGTAGGGGCACACATTGGACTCGGAAGTTTCCTGCTGTTGGTTTTAACTATTTTTCTCGTTTCCTTCGCGCTGACCGCACTTGGATTCGCCATCGCATGGCCCATGGATTCCACTCAGGCGTTCCATGCGATCATCAACCTATTTTTGATTCCGCTTTGGCTGCTTTCGGGCGCATTGTTCCCACTTTCCGGAGCGTCGCTGTGGCTACGTATGCTCATGCGGATCAATCCGCTCACCTACGGGGTTGAAGCGTTACGGCAACTTCTGTACCCGGGCAACGCGGAATCACTCGCAGCATCCCTCGCCACGCTGGTCTTGTTTTCTCTGTTCATGTTTGGGCTCGCGTTCATGATGGTGAACCGCAGAACGACCAAACCGGCGGCATGACACAGGTTCCGCCTCAATACGCAATCTTTCCAGTCCTGGACGCGGCACTGAACGGCGCTAGCGCTGTTCTCTTAATCGCAGGACATCAGATGATTAAGCGGGGCCGAATGGCAGCACACCGGGCGCTGATGCTTTCAGCGGTGCTCACCTCTTCCCTGTTTCTGGTTTGCTACCTGTACTACCACGCGCATGTGGGTTCGGTGCGGTTTCACGGTCAAGGCTGGTCGCGTCCGGTGTATTTCACGATTTTGATCTCGCATACGGTTCTCGCGACCGCCGTTGTTCCCCTCGTCATCATTACTCTCATTCGCGCCTTCCGCGAGCGCTTCGACCGGCATCGTGCGATTGCGCGCTGGACGTATCCAGTATGGCTATATGTTTCCGTGACGGGAGTTGTGGTTTACGTCATGCTGTATCACTTATTCGCCGCATGAACTCTGTAGCTCTTACACTTGTGATTGTCATCCCGAACTCGTTCGCCGCAGGCGAACGAGAGAGGGACCTGACGAGGCGCGTGAGTCATCACGGACGCGATCAGGACACCCATATCTGCTCCCCCGGCGGAGTTTGCGCCTCACCGCATCGTTACTGAAGCCGACGTTCGGTCCCTCTACTGCCCTCCTGCGGAGTGCAGTTTCGGGATGACAAGTGAGACTAATCGCTATTTGCCCAGCGACTGATTGAGCATGGCGGCGAGCCTGAGGCCAGCTAACGCGAGCTGTTGGTTAACGATTCCGATATCAGTCGAGTAATATTTCTCGTCAACCGCGCCACCCTCCGGCAACCAGACCTTCTTGGCGATCCCAAATGACTCGTTTGCCCAATCCGCAGGCGTACCGATCGCACGTCGCGCCAAGTTCTGCTTTGCGATCAAACGATTGAGTTCGGCTGCGTATCGCATTTCCCTCAAGCCCGCGTGTTCGATAAGCCCAACGTCCCAGGCGGAATGAAGATTGCAAGTATTCCTTCCGCACTGCGATGCGCCGAATTCGATCACATGAATATCGTTCCCGCCGCGCGCTTCCCCGATTGCGTGCAGCGGCTGGTGAATATCGCCGACGAAGTGCACGAGAAACTTCAGCGCCTCAAGGCGTTCGGGCTTCGGTGCATTCGGATCTGCGAGGACCTGTTTGGACATTGTGATCCGATCGACCACGCAGTTGTGGTGATCCTCGATCGATGACGGATACTTCGGATCAGGACGATAACAGTCGCGCGGCTCAGAAAATCCAGACGCATCCATCGGAATATCCACGAAGTGCCAGTCGTAGCTCTCGGGACGCTCACGGCGTACATCGTCAGCCCAGGTAGAAATAGCAGCAAGATCGTCGTCACCCAGAAGCTGCTCGACGTGAAGACGCGCCGTTGAACTGAGGCGCGAGCGAGCGATATCGGCAACAAGCCGATGCCCTTCTGGTCCCCACGCAAACGATTGCGCCGAGAACGACACGACTACGAAAATCACGAAGCAACTTCGCATGTACGCGATCTTAGCAGTCGCAATTCGTGCACCAAAGTAACCAACAAACATGGTTACTGCATCGATTTGGCTGCATGGTACTCTCAAATTGCTCTGGAATCAGGCTGCTCCGCAAAGGTTGGCAGCGCCACACGAAAATTTCCGGCGGCTGTTGCGTACAGTCTCCATGCTCTCCGATCTCGGCCCCGAGATGACGGCGGAGCGCGACTTTGCACAGACTGCGCAGATCATGCTTTCCGCGCTCATGCAGTCGAGTGGCGCGAGTGAAGGTGTTCTTTTCGTATTTGCCCAAAAGCCTGCGATGCTCACTTCGATTGCTGCGCAAGGCTTCGCACTCATTCCAGAACCCTCCGTCATTCCGTTGCTCCCGCGGCACGTACACGCTCTCACGGCCGCGCGCACTCCCATAGTGCTCGCGAACTCTTCGTATGACACGTTTCTTAGTGCCAATGGAAATGTCGCACCGGAGTTGTTCCGCTGCGTGGGGTCTTTGAAGGTCTCGGGAAAATTGGTTGGCGCGGTTGCACTTGGCCGTCGCGACGCGGACCTCCCTTACGATGAAGAAGGCCTGCAATATGTAGAGCTTCTCGGCCACTACGTCGCGCTCGCGGTCCAAAACCACTCGCTTACGCAGACGCTTGCCCAGCGCGTCGCAGAAAACCTGCGGCTTATGGCTTCCGTACACGGGTTCTACGACAATGCGCTCGAGGCATTCGCCGCTGCGATCGATGTGAAGCATGTCAACATTCATGGTCATTCGCTGCGCGTCGGCCGTTACTCAGCAGCGATCGGTGAAGCGATGGGAATGAACCCCAACGAAGTCGCGGCTCTTCGCTCGGCCGGGTATCTGCACGATATCGGAAAAGTTGCCGTCGATAAGCGCCTGTTCGGCAAGCCGACAACGCTCGATGCCGAGGAATTCCGCGAGATGGCGGACCACACGACCGTCGGGCACCAAATCGTAACCGGCGTGCAGTTTCCCTGGCCGTGCATTCCTGACGTTGTACGCTGGCACCATGAACGCGCTGACGGTTCCGGCTATCCTGACGGACTCCAAAGCGAAGAAGTGCCGGTTGAATCGAGAATCGTCGGGCTGGCAGACACCTTCGACGCAATGACAAGCCCGCGTCCATATCGTGAGCCGATTTCTCTTGGCACAACATTGAACGACATCCTGCGAAATACGCCGCAAAAGTTCGATCCCGCCGCCGTCCAGGCGTTACTGGTGCAACTACGCCGGGATGCGGTCGGCAGCAATCGGACGATATTCCTCGAGAGCGCAGCCGGACATCTGGCCCCTACCGACATCGACCACCTTGCCGCCAATCTGCAGCACAAGATTTCTGGGGGCAGGCTCTATCTCACCTAAGTCTTTGAATTCACTCGCTGGATTCATTCGAGAAAATCAGCAACTTTCCCTTGCCTGCGGGTTAATAATCTGAGTAGCTGACAGATCCGGATGTCCCTGCCTCGCAGACATCTCGCAGAGCTGGCTGTATTAGGGTTAGTTTGCCTGCCGGCCGCAATCGCGCATAAGAAAACTGCCTCGCCTGCCGCGAACGAGCGGGCGCGTGCGATTCAAGCACTGAACCGCCTCACTTTCGGGCCTCGCCCGGGTGATGTCGATCGTGTGCTCGCGATCGGAGTCGATAAATGGATCGGCGAGCAGCTTCATCCAGAGTCGATTGATGACCACGCTGTTGAAGCGCGCCTCGTGCAATTCCGCACTTTGAAGATGAGCACCGAGGAACTCGCGAAGAATTTTCCACCGCCCGCTGTAATCCGGCAGATTGCCGACGGGAAACGGGGCATGCCGCACGATCAGGAAAAACGCGCAATCTACGAAGCTCAGTTGGCCCGCTATCGCGAGAAAAAAAAGGACAAGAACGCCTCACCAGAACAGGCGGAGACCCAGCCATCGAACGAAACCGAGAACAAAGTTTCAGAGCTGCTCGAGCAAGCTCCGGAAGCGCGCATGCAAACTTTGCTGAGCATGCCGGCAGAAGAGCGCGCCGAGGTACTTGCGGCTATGAAGGGCAACGGACGCCAGGAATTTCTGAACGGCATGTCACCCGAAGATCGCGAAAACGTAATGGCGATGTACAACCCGCAGCAGGTGGTTTCGCAAGAGTTGATGCAGGCGAAACTTCTGCGCGCGACCTACAGCCAGCGTCAGCTTCAGGAGGTAATGACCGATTTCTGGATGAACCACTTCAACGTGTTCATCGGAAAGGGAGCCGACCGGTACGACACTACCAGTTATGAACGGGACGTGATTCGCCCTCGCGCACTGGGGAAGTTTGAAGACTTGCTGGTCGCGACCGCGAAAAGTCCGGCGATGCTGTTTTATCTGGATAACTGGTTGAGTGTGGGTCCGGATTCAGATGCCGCGCTCGGGATCCGCCGAGACCGGCGCAATCGCGTCCGACCAGTTCAGGTCCGCAAGAAGCAACAAAGTGGGCTGAATGAGAATTATGGCCGCGAGCTGATGGAATTGCACACGCTGGGAGTGAACGGCGGCTATACGCAAAAGGATGTGACTGAAGTCGCGAAGGTCTTCACCGGATGGACCATCCGCGAGCCGCGCCAAGGCGGCGGTTTCTTTTTCGATGAGCGCAAGCATGAGCCGGGAACGAAGTTCGTACTCGGTCACAAGATCAAGGAAGACGGCGAATCAGAAGGCCGCGAGGTGCTGCATCTTCTGGCCCGCAATCCAGCAACCGCAAAGTTCGTGTGCACCAAGTTGGCGACGCGATTTGTTTCCGACAATCCGCCGCCCGCGCTCGTCGACCGAATGGCAACAACATTTTTGAAGAAGGACGGCGATATCCGAGAAGTGCTTAAGACGATGTTGGACTCGACTGAATTCTGGTCGACCGACAGCTATCGGGCGAAGATCAAGACACCGCTGGAGTTCGTGGTCTCTTCCTTGCGGGCAACGGACGCGCAGGTCGATGACGCGATGCCGCTTGTCCGGCAACTTCAGGCTCTGGGAATGCCGCTTTACGGAGCGCAACCCCCGACAGGCTATTCGATGAAAGCTGACGCATGGGTGAGTTCGTCGGCCTTGCTGGGGCGCATGAATTTTGCGATTCGGCTTGCCTCAGGGCGCATCAGGGGAGTCACTGTAGCAACAAGTGAGAGCTCGGCAGCAACGGCTCGTCTCGAACCAGAACAAATTTTGCTGTCGCTCGAAGGAACGCTTCTCGAAGGCGACGTTTCGAAGCAGACTCATGACACTGTGATGGCCCAACTGACTGACCCGAAGATCACGCAGCGGCGATTGGACGATCCAGTTCGACCGCCCGATGTTTCGGTGATTGAAGGACTGCTGTTGGGTTCGCCGGAGTTTCAGAGGAGATAGCTACTAGCTGCTAGCTTCTAGCTACTAGCAGCCTCTGCTCTTTGAACGGTTGTTCATTTTGCATGCTGTCATCAGTCGGCTTCGCAAGTTTGATTTTGATTGCTCGAAGCTAGGAGCTAACAGCTAGGAGCTTGTTTATGCCCACTCGCCGTATTTTTCTTCGTAACAGCGCGCTGAGCGTCATTGGCACCGCTGCCGTACCTGCTTTTCTACGTCGCGCTGCGTTCGGGGCCGTTGAGCCCAGCACTCGTACGAAGCGGCTGGTGGTTATTTTCCAGCGTGGAGCGGCCGACGGTCTCAACATCGTGGTTCCGCATGGCGAGCCGGCGTACTATGCGATGCGTCCCTCGATCAACATTCCAAAGTCTTCAGTCCTCGACCTCGACGGCTTCTTCGGCCTGCATCCTTCGATGTCCGGGTTACAGCCGATCTGGCACCAGAAGCATCTCGCGATTGTTCATGCCGCCGGATCTCCTGATCCGACCCGCTCGCATTTCGATGCACAGGATTTCATGGAATCAGGCACGCCAGGACTCAAGGCCACAGAAGACGGCTGGCTCAATCGGTCTCTACATTCGCTGCCGAACACGGATGCTGCTTTTCGCGCCGTCTCCATGGGCCCCTCGTTGCCGCGAATTCTCTCCGGGCCGGAGCATGCCGTGGCGGTCAACAACCTGAACGATTTTGGTGTAGGCGGAAATTTGCGCGGCGAACCGGTCCAAAACAGTTTCGAAGCGATGTACGCCGGCTCGGTCGATGCCGTGCTTCACGGCAGCGCGCAGGAAACTTTTGAAGCCGTGAAAATGCTGAAGTCTGCAAACCCGGCGCAGTACACGCCGGCGAATGGTGCGAATTATCCAAGAGGCCGCTTCGGCGAGAGCCTGAAACAACTCGCGCAACTCATCAAAGCCAACCTCGGCGTGCAGGTCGCATTCGCCGATATCGGCGGCTGGGACAATCACATCAACGAAGGCAGCACCGAAGGCCAACTCGCGAATGTGTTGCGCGACTTCTCGCAGTCTCTCGGCGCGTTCTGGATTGACCTGGGCGATTTGGCCGAAGATACGGTCGTCGTTACTATGTCCGAGTTCGGGCGTACGGCCCGCGAGAACGGGAATCGCGGCACCGATCATGGACACGCGAACGTAATGTTCATCATGGGCGGGCAGGTGCGCGGCGGAAAAGTTTATGGCCGCTGGCCGGGACTTGAGCAGTCTCAACTGTACGAAGGGCGAGACCTGGCGCTGACTACCGATTTCCGCCGAGTGGTGGGTGAAGTTGTGTCGCGGCATCTGGGAAACCACGATTTGGCGAGCGTATTTCCCGGGTTCGACAGCGGAGACGAGAAATTTCTGAACGTGCTCGGTTAATCCGGGCGGGCCTACCATACTGTCATTTCGAGGAGTTTCAGCTTCGAGTAATCTGTTTTTCTCCACCTCAGGGGCTAAAGCCGCACCTGCCGTGAACTCGCAAATGCAGCGCTGAAGCGCTGCTCCACCCACAAGCGCTGCTGCACGCAAGAAGGTTCTGCTCGGCCAATGGCAATGAAGGAACAGCCTTCTCCGAAGCCGCTTGCAAACTCTCGCTCGTCCCAGCGACAATTTGTCAGTGCACTCCGCCGCAAGCCCCGCAGAGCCTTTGCCCAGGCAAACACGAATCAAGCTGTCGCAAATTCTGACTGCGCCAAATCAGCTCACGCTGGGTCGCATGGCATTTCTGCCGTTCGTAGTCATCAAGATCATCGATGGCCACTATCGCGGCGCCCTGATTCTGTTCTTGTTCGCAGGGCTAAGTGATGGGCTCGATGGTCTGCTCGCCCGTCGTTTGCACCAGCAGACGCTGCTTGGCCAGTACCTTGATCCGATTGCGGACAAGATGTTGTTGAGCACGGTGTTTCTCGTGCTCTCAATCGTCCATGAGATTCCGTGGAAATATACGATTGTCGTCTTCAGCCGCGACATTTGTATTTTGCTGGTAAGTGGGGTGCTGTACACGATCGCTGGATTGCGGGATTTTCGCCCCAGCATCTTCGGAAAGGCAAACACGCTGGCGCAGGTTGCCGCCGTGGTTTTTGTGATGTTCTGGCATGTGCACCACGTGGTTTGGGTCGCGATGGCGAGGAAATTCTTCCTGCGCGCGACGTTTTTTCTAACCATTATTTCGGCACTGCACTATCTGTATCTCGTGGCGCAACGCCTGCACGCGCTTGACGAAAATGCTGCTGAGACGCCGCACCCCGCGTGATTGACCACTCGCATACATCCACGTAACATTCCGGCATGATCGGCACGACCATATCGCACTATCGAATTGTTGAAAAACTCGGCGGTGGCGGTATGGGCGTGGTTTATAAGGCCGAAGACACTGAGCTCGGACGCTTTGTCGCGCTCAAATTTCTGCCCGAAAGCGTCGCCTCTGATCCGCAGGCGCTAGAGCGATTTCGTCGTGAGGCACGAGCTGCATCCGCGCTGAACCACCCCAACATCTGCACCATTCACGAGATCGGCAAGCACGAAGGCCGCTCGTTTATCGTGATGGAGTTTCTGGAAGGCGTGACCCTCAAGCACCTCGTCTCCGGCAAGCCACTGGAGATGGAAAGGTTGCTGTCACTCGCCATCGAAGTCGCGGACGCTCTCGACGCGGCGCACTCGGAAGGCATCGTTCACCGCGACATCAAGCCGGCGAACATTTTCGTCACCAAGCGCGGTCACGCAAAAATCCTCGATTTCGGGTTGGCCAAGATGAGTGCTGCCGCTTCAAGCGCAGCCGGCGCCGAAGCCACCGCCACCATCGAACACGAATACCTTACAAGTCCCGGTACCGCGGTCGGGACGGTTGCCTATATGTCGCCGGAACAGGTCCGTGGCAAGGAACTGGATGCCCGCACAGATCTTTTTTCGTTCGGTGTTGTCCTTTATGAGATGGCGACCGGCGCGCTGCCCTTCGCCGGCGACACCTCCGGGGTCATTTTCGACGGCATTCTCAACCGCGCACCGGTTGCGCCAGTACGGTTGAATCCGCAAGTGTTTCCGAAGCTCGAAGAATTGATCAACAAAGCTCTCGAAAAGGATCCCCGCCTGCGTTGCCAGAGCGCGGCGGAGATGCGTGCAGATTTGGAGCGGCTCAAGCGAGATTCGAGTTCGGCACGCATCGCCGTTCACGCGTCGGATTCGGCAGTTTCAACTCCGAGTCTCGCAATTGAATCCCCGAGTTCTCGCTCAGTTCAGGTGCAGACTGCAATACCGACATCACCCGTGCGTCGCAGACTGCTTCCCGCAGCCGCAATTCTCCTCGCATTGATAGCCGTTGCTGCAGTCCTTGCCTATCGTGCCGGATACTTTTCTTCCGGAATGGCCGCCACGGCATTCCAGAACGCGACCATCTCGAGCTTGAGTTCCACCGGCGATGTCATGCTGTCGCGCATTTCGCCCGATGGCCACTATCTCGCCTATGTTTCAAACCAAAATGGGCGCTTTAGCCTTTGGGTAAGGCAAATCGCTACTTCGAGCGCAGTGCAGATTGTGGCTCCCGGTGCGCAAGGCATCAATTCGCTCTCATTTACTCCAGATGGAGGTTTTCTGGACTACGCGACGGGTTCGATTGAATTTGCAAACGGCAGGCTCTACCAGGTCCCTGTACTCGGCGGCACGCCACGACTCCTGCTTAGTCAGGTCGATACTGGTGTTTCTTTCTCCCCAGACGGAACGCAAATGGCCTACGCGGCGCAGAACGTTCCTGCCGGCAAGATGCAAATCATGATTGCAAAATCGGATGGGAGCGCAGCGCATAAATTGAGCGAGTACCCTGCGAGTGTTACTGGTGGCAACTACGCCGTAGCCTGGTCACCTGATGGCAGAAGAATCATTACCGAAAATAAAGCACTCAATGATCCCAGTGGACTTCCAGCCACTCTTATAGAAATTGATGCGGCAACCGGCGCTCAGAAACCAATCCCAGGAAGGCATTGGCGTGATGTCCAGGATTTGGTCTGGCTGCCTGACGGCAGCGGAATCTTGCTTGCTGCCATGGAGAAAACAGCGGCCAACACACAGTTGTGGGCGCTTACGTATCCTGGAGGCAGAGTCCGGCGCATCTCGAATGATCTGAGTGACTATTTGTCTGTCGCAGTTTCCTCAGACGGACAGACGCTCGCCTCGGTGCAACGGAACCTTTCCAGTGATTTATGGGTGGGCCCGGCAAGCGCACCAGATAAGGCCCAGCAGGTAACGACTGGCAGGCTAGACGGCATGAATGGCGGCATCGCTTTTGCGCCAGATGATCAGATCGTTTACGTAGCAAACCATGCGCAGAACTGGGATTTGTTCATGGCTGGCCCTGATGGCAGTAACGTACGGCAACTGACCTTTGACCACCGATTCCATGCTGCCCCCGTGGTGTGCGATCACGGACGGACCATTGTGTACAACAGCGACACAAATGCGGTTAACGACTTGTGGAAGCTCGATTTGCAGACGGGGAACGCTGCTCTGATGCCAAACACGAAAACTGGGCTGGCGGCGGCCTGTCAATCGGACAGCGAAACAATTTTCTATTGGGCGCAGCCGGACGGTGAAATCTCTTATTTATTTAAAATCCCTCTTGCCGGAGGTACACCGGTTCGGTTTTCTGATCGCGTGGCGGTTAGCCCTCCTTTCCTGTCACTCGACGGACGGCATGTGTTGTTCGCAACGCCGCTTGCGAATGGCGCGATTGGCGGCGTGATTCTGGCTGCCGATACCGGAAAGATCGAGTCACAAGGCACCCCGGCGCCCACTTTCGATGTCAGCGTGAGCACTCTCTGCTGGATGCCGGACAATCGGTCGATCGCCTATCCGGATTTGCGTACCGGCGTTTCCAACCTCTGGTCGCAGACGCTGCTCGGTACTGGCCCGCAGAAACAATTAACACACTTCACTTCCGGAAAAATCTGGGGCTGCGCCTTCTCGCCCGACGGGAAGTATGTGGCAATTTCTCACGGCTCACGGCAGAGTGATGCGGTGCTGTTTACCACCCCTAAGTCCTAGTTCCGGCCGCGATTTAGATTTCACGCGCAGGCGATAACGATTTGCCCGTTTTCCGCTGCCGCCCCTATCATTGAAGTTCTTTTCGCCATGGCAATTCGCCTCTTCAACACTCTTTCCGGCAAGGTCGAGGAATTCCAGCCGCTCGAGAATAACCAAGTCCGCATGTACGCCTGCGGGCCGACAGTTTACGACTACGGCCATATCGGGAATTTCCGGACGTTTATTGCGGTCGACATTCTGAGCCGTTTCCTGCGCCAGAGCGGTTACAAAGTGCGTCATGTGATGAACATCACCGATGTCGACGACAAGATCATCCGCAACTCGGTGCAGGCGGGCGTGCCCCTGAAAGAGTTCACGGCGAAATTCGAAAAGGCTTTTCTGGAAGACGCTGCTGCTTTAAACATCAAGCAGCCGAAGCTGGTGCGCGCGACCGACCACATCCCGGAAATGGCCGAGTTCATCGCGAAGCTGGTCGAAAAAGGGTTCGCCTATCGTGCGGAAGACGGCTCGTACTATTTTCGAATTGCTAAATTTCCCGGCTACGGAAAACTTTCGAAAAAAGATTTCGAGGGCATGGAAGACGGCGCTCGTGTTGATGTGGACGAGTACGAAAAGGACAATGCCCGCGACTTCGCTCTTTGGAAAGCGCCCAAGCCGGGCGAAACCTCATGGGAGAGCAAGATTGGGCCGGGGCGTCCCGGATGGCACATTGAGTGCTCGGTCATGTCGATGCAGGAACTGGGCGAGAGCTTTGACCTGCACGCCGGGGGCGAAGACCTGATCTTCCCGCATCATGAAAACGAGATCGCCCAGTCGGAATCGGCTACGGGCAAGCCTTTTGCACGTTTCTGGTTTCATGCCCGCTTCTTGCTGGTCGAAGGCGAGAAGATGTCGAAGAGCCTTGGCAACTTCTTCACCGTGCGCGATCTGATTCTGAAAGGTCATAGGCCCTCCGCGATTCGATACCTGCTGGCCTCGGTTCCCTATCGCCATCAGCTCAATTTCACGTTCGACGGATTGCAGCAAGCGGCGGCATCGGTGGAACGTTTGCGCGGCTTCCGCCAACGGATTTCAACCGGCAGTTTCCCGGAAGGTTCCAGCTTGAGCATGTCCACTTTGGCCAGCGAAACGTCACAGCGGCTTACAGATGCCCTTGCAGACGATTTAAATACCGCGCAGGCGCAGGCTGCGGTGTTCGAAATGATCCGAACGGCGAATGCGGCTATCGATTCAGGCGAGATGAAGCGGAGGAATACCGGGGGATTGCTCGCCACTCTCGACCAGTTTGACGAAATCTTCGACGTCCTCAAAGACGACGACACGCAGAAGATGCAGCGCATTTTGGATTGGGCGAAAGCTGAAGGCCGCGAGAAAGATATCAGCCCTCAAATGCTTGACGCGCTTCGTTCGGCCGGCCTGTCGGATGACGAGGTAAATCGCAAGATTGAGCAGATGGTGAAAGCCCGCGCCGCCCGTGATTTTGCGACCTCCGACGCAATTCGCGCCGAGCTCACCGCTCAAGGAATTCTGATCGAGCAAACCAAGGAAGGCGTGCGGTGGCGTCGGAAGTGACCCGCCCCCTCCCTGTGGAAAATTCTTGTCAATACCCCAAACCACGCCGATTTTCTCTATCCTCAACAAAGCGAAGCAAAAATAAATCTTGGAAACGTGTCACATTTGCCCCACCCAAATTGCTATCCTAGAA
>DAIPJJ010000222.1:0-6568 GCA_036770325.1 Terriglobales bacterium | reverse complement strand
CGCCGACGCCAGCCTTTTCAGGGCTGCGCTCTACCACCTGAGCTACCTGGCCACGTGCCCGCTTCGAGTGCACGGCATGTGCGCATCGAATGCTGCGGAGTCAAGACAATCCGACGAAGGTGAACAGTGTCAGAGAGGAAATTATAACAATGCTGCGGAAAGCTCTCCAAATCGGTCTAGCTTGTGATTCAGCACTCCACGTTCATCTTACGGCGCTTTTCAATTTTCTTCGGTGGCGCAGAAAACATCCGTTCGCAAGAACAGCTTCGCAGCGATCGCTTGCAATCCAATAAGCGATTTCGCGATAGTCGTTCACGTCGAAGATCGCAAGGTCCGCATCCTTTCCCAGCTCAATTGATCCTTTTGTGTCTTGCAATCCAAGCGCCCACGCGCCATTAATCGTGGCTGACGACATCGCTTCTGCGGGCGACATTTTCATCTGGGTGCAAGCAAGCGAGAGTACAAACGGCATGCTCGCCGTTGGTGAGGAACCAGGATTAAAGTCGGTGGCAAGCGCAACAGCGACTCCGGAATCGATCAGTTTGCGCGCGGGGGAATATTTCTCGAGCCCGAGAAAATAGTTCGCGCCGGGGACGAGAGTCGCCACAGTGCGGCTGCGGGCGAGTTGCGAAATGTCTGCATCATCGACGTGATCCAGGTGGTCGAGCGAGGCGGGAGAGAAAGAGAGAAGTTTCGCAAGCGGAGTGCGTGTGAGTTGCGAAACGTGAGCGCGCACAAGTAGCCCATGCTCTCTTGCCGCGGCAAAAATCCTCAGCGTGTCGTCTTCGGTGAAGGCGCCACGGTCGCAGAAGACATCGACGAATCGTGCCAGCTTCTTTCTTGCAACGTTCGGAATCATTTCCTCGCAGACGAGCTGGATATATTTATGAGGGTTGTCTTCGAATTCTGCGGGAACCACGTGTGCACCTAGCAAGGTAGGAACCACAGTGCCGGGCCATTGCTGTGCGGCCGCGCGGATCGCCTCGAGAGATTTCAATTCTGCATCGGCCGACAATCCATATCCTGACTTCGCTTCCACCGCGGTCGTTCCAATGGTGAGCATTTCGCGCAAAGCGAGAGCGACTTTTCCGGCGATCTCCTTCTTCCCTGCCCTGCGGAGGCCTTCGACACTCGAGCGAATTCCGCCCCCTGCCTGGGCAATTTCCTCGTAGGTGGCGCCTGCGATTCGTTTTTCGAAATCAACGAGTCTAGGGGAAACAAACGCAGGATGGGTGTGCGAATCGACGAAACCGGGAAGGACCACTTTTCCGGCGCAGTCGATCTCTAAAATTTTTTTGCGATTTTTTTTGATCCAGGAATCGCGCAGTGCGTCTCTGGTTTTGCCGATGGAAGTGATCTTTCCACCAATGCAGAGCACAGCACCATCGTTGATGATTCCGAGTTCTCTGAGATCCAGGCCGCGACGCGGGCCGAAGATACTGGACGACATGCCCAGGGTGAGAAGTTGGCGAATATTCAGCAACAGCGTGGGAGCTGACTTCATGGAAACAAGCTTATCTTTCATTCGCATTTTGAATCATGATGCCGAGCGTGGCTCGGCCTGGACGGGCAGGAATGCCCGTCCCCACACAGTCACTGTCCGGGGCTGGACATCGGAATTTTTATCCCATTTCTTTTTGCAAAGTCGCGAGCCTCATCATACCCAGCATCAGCATGGCGAACAACTCCCATCCCGGGGTCGGTAGTCAGCACGCGCTCGATACGTTTCGCCATAGCCTCGGTTCCATCCGCAACTGTGACCTGGCCAGCATGGAGCGAGTACCCGATTCCGACGCCGCCGCCATTGTGAATTGAGACCCACGATGCGCCAGCGGCGGTATTGAGCAGAGCATTGAGCAGCGGCCAATCGGCAACAGCATCGCTGCCGTCTTTCATGCTCTCGGTCTCGCGAAATGGGGAAGCAACCGAGCCGCAATCGAGATGGTCGCGGCCCATCACAATCGGCGCTTTGATCTTGCCCTTTTTCACAAGTTCATTCATCGCAAGACCGAATTGCGCACGCTCGCCGTACCCGAGCCAGCAAATGCGGGCGGGAAGCCCCTGAAATTTGATCCGCTTTCGCGCGAGATCAATCCAGCGGCGCAGGATACGGTTCTCGGGAAATAATTCGAGCACCAGGTCGTCAGTCACGTGAATGTCAGCCGGCTCGCCCGACAGCGCCACCCAGCGGAATGGCCCCCGACCTTCGCAGAAGAGCGGACGAATATAGGCGGGAACGAATCCGGGAAAGTCGTAAGCATTCTTTACTCCGCGTTGAAATGCGAAGGTACGAATATTGTTCCCGTAGTCAAATGTCACCGAGCCCATCTTCTGCAGGCGCAACATGCCTTCGACGTGGCGGGCGATGGCGTCGAACGATTTTTCTTCGTATCCTTTCGGATCTCGCCGCCGCAACTCGAGCGCCTCGGCGAGCGACATGCCGTTGGGCACGTAGCCGTTCAAAGGGTCGTGTGCCGACGTCTGGTCGGTAAGAATATCGGGCACAACTCCACGCTCCGCGAGCTCGGGAACTATGTCGGCGCAGTTTCCGACTAGGCCGACAGATACATTTTCTTTTTTGCGAACGGCGTTCTTTAAAATCCGCAAAGCTTCATCGAGAGTGCTAACCATGAAGTCGCAATAGCCGGTTTTAAGGCGCTTCTTGATGCGCGCGGGATCTACATCGATCCCGAGAAACGCTGCGCCATTCATGGTTGCGGCCATTGGCTGCGCCCCACCCATGCCTCCCATGCCGCCGCTCACGATCAGTTTGCCGGCAAGATCTCCGCCAAAATGCCTTTCGCCTGCGGCCGCGAAGGTTTCGAATGTGCCCTGCACAATTCCTTGAGAGCCGATGTATATCCACGAACCGGCGGTCATCTGTCCGTACATCATCAGTCCGGCCCGTTCGAGCTCGTTGAACTTTTCCCAATTCGACCAATGGCCGACCAAATTCGAATTTGCGATGAGCACGCGCGGCGAATATTCATGGGTTTTAAACACGCCAACCGGTTTTCCAGACTGCACGAGCAAAGTCTCATCGTTTTCAAGTTTCTTCAGCGAGCGAACGATTGCCTGATAACACTCCCAGTCGCGTGCGGCTTTGCCCGTTCCGCCGTAGACGACGAGGTCGCGCGGGCGCTCGCCGACTTCTTCGTCGAGGTTGTTCATCAGCATTCGCATCGCCGCTTCCTGCTGCCACCCTTTGCAGGAAAGCGTGGTGCCGCGAGGAGCGCGGATTGGAGTGTAGGTGGAAATTTCGGTTTCGACGGGCATAGGGAGATGTTAGTGGGAATTGGCGAGGGGATTCAAATGGTTAAAGCAGGTCCCTCGACTGTGAATGTCATTCGTGAGCGAATGACATTCTTCGCTGGGAATCACGTCTTGTAAAAGGGAGAGCTAACTTCAGTACTGGCTGTACGGCACCCCGTCGGTGCCGACTTCATTGGAGGCGCTGAACACGTCATCAATACCGCCTTCGTCTTGCTCGTCAGGAGACATGATCGTGCCTTCTTCGGCTTGATGCCAGTTCCAGTTGGGTTGGGTCGTGGTTGGATCGTTCGGAATAACCTTCAAGTAACCCGCTTGCACCAGGTCCTCAGCAGACTGCGGCATTTTTTGCTTGTCGAGCGTGTATTGCGATATTACGGAACGCATGGTGAAAAGGTCTTGTCGCAGGACTGATTCGCGAGCGCGTTTCACAGACGTAGTGTACTGCGGGATGGCGATTGCGAGGAGGATCAGCACGATGCTGATCACAATCATCAGCTCGATCAGCGTGAAACCGCTGGCGGAACCTTGCCGCCTGCTGCGGAAATTGTTTCGACTTTGTCCCACTTGCAGTTACCAGTCCTTGTACTTGGTACCGTCGAGCGCCGTTCCCTGGGACTTCGTATACACGTCAAAAACGTCGTTGCCGTCCCAGGAGTCTGAATCAGGATCATCCTGGTCCGAGCGCAGTCCCCAGTCGGTACCACCCGTCATCGGGTCTGTCGGAATTTTGCGTAAAAACTTTAATTTTTTTCCGCCGACATCGACCCCCTTAACCAATGTGTCCAAATCGGGCGGATAGCCATAAGTTCCAACTTTGATCTGAAACGCACCCCGGTCGGCGGCATCTTTGTAGCGGTCTATGCCGTCCCGCATCTGCCAAAGAGCCTCGCGAAGGTCCTTTTCTCTCTGGCGCTTGATGGTTACGCGCGCCAGAGGCACCGCCATCGTGCTTAGGATAAGCATAATCGTGGTGGCAATGATCAGTTCGATCAGGGTCAGGCCGCGCTCTTTGTTCTTCTTGACCATCTCTGTATGAACGCTCGGGGAGGTGAAAATTGCGCGAATTTATCTCTTAGCTCCTAGCATGTAAGCTTCTTAGCTTCCATTCAGCTTGTCTGTAAATGACATTGAACGCGCCGCGAGCTGCGTGAATCTCTCTCCAAGTGACAACTTTGTCGAGCTAACGGCTAAGAGCTAACAGCCAAGAGCTTCTATTGGATTGTAACTGCTGCGCTTGAGCCATTCACCGGAAGCGCCTGCATGGCCGGATCGCGAGCCCCTCCTTTAGCGATCGTTAGCATGGATTGCCCCGGCGCCTTAGCCACAAAGGTCAGCGTGACCACCGAGCCCTGGCCCGACACGCCGGAAGCGCCTGGAGGCCGGGTCGCAGTCACTTGTATCGTGCCATCGTTTTCGCGGTGGGTTACGGTAACAATCTGACCATCCTGGGAGAGGAAGCTGCCATTCGAGACGTTTGCCACTTCGAGCAGCTTGGGATCATAGGAAATCTGCATCGGCACTTGGAAGATGTTCTGACCACCGTTCAAAAGAACATTGACGGTGAAGCTGGACCCGACATGCTGCGTGCTGCTGGGCGGATCGAAGGCAAAGCTCGCCTGCGACATGCGGTCGATCAACTGTGGCGTCGGCCCATTGGAAGTCGCTGGCGCAGGAGGTTGCGGCATGTTTACGGCCCCTGCCCCCGACGATGGCCCTGAACCTGGCGCAGCGGGAGATGTGGCTGGCGCGGCACGGCTCACCCTGCGAAGTTCAATCGCGCTCGCTGTGCCCACGTCAATCGCTTGTTCGTTTAGCGCCGTCAGCACTTGCCGGCGTACGATGTGCGGAATCAAGACAAAAACCGTTTCCGTCTGCGAGTGGTCAACAGACGTTTGGCCAAAGAGGTACTTCAGAATTGGAATCTGCGCCAGGCCGGGGATTCCGGTGAGATTCTTGGTTTGTGAATCCTCCAGCATGCCACCCATAAGGTTGGCTTCGCCTTCGCGCAGACGCACAACATGTTCAATTTTCCGCTGCCCGATAATGGGCTGCGTGATTCCGCCAATGTTGGTGTTGCCGGTGACCGACGAAATATCCATCGTGGTCTTCAGGGTCACGTCACCGTTGCCGTGAATTGTAGGCGTGACATCGATGTTCACGCCGACATCAAGATACTGGAACTGCGTGTTGACCAGCGGATTGATTCCAACCCCGCCGATACCGGGCTGAAATGAACCGGATGCAATTGGCACCCGCTCACCGATCTTCAACGATGCTTTCTGGCCGTCGAGGGCGCGAATTTGCGGATTCTGGATCAGCTTCGTGTTGTTGTCTGCGAAGAGCGCGCTGATGTTGGCTGGGCTAATCGTGACCTGAAAATCGGTCGCGTTCAGATTTCCGAGCGAGTTCAGATTGATCGATCCAGGATTACTCGTTGTACCCGTCGTGGTTGTCGGTTGCCCAGTGATCGGATTCGTAGTTGGGGTTGTAGTGGTCGTCACATTCGGCTGCAACGCTACGGTCATGCTGGTCGGCGGGCTGATACCGAGCGTTCGGCTCTTGTCCTTCGTGATCTGCATGACGGCAACGTCGATGACCACTTCGGGCTTGGAGCGGTCGAGATCGCTCACCAGCTTTTCCGCTAATGCGATCTGGTCAGGATTGCCGCGAACTACGATCGCACCTTCAGAGGGCAACGGCTGAATGCGTGCGATTTCGAGAATCTGTCGAAGTGCGTTTACTACATCCTGCAGCTCGGTAGGCTGCGACAGGTTTGTGAGATAAAAAGTCTTGATGACGCTTTGCTCGAGTTCCTTGCGCTTGGCCGGATTGTCGGCGGCAACAAAGATCGTGTTCGGAGTCACCGGGCGCCAGAAAGTCTTGGACTCCATGGCGACAATCTGCAGCGCCTCTTCGAGCGAAACCGAGTTCAGTTCAACCTTGATCCGGCGAGAGGTATAGTCGGGGTCGAAAAGCACGTTGATGCCCGCCAGTTTCCCGATCGTCTCATAGATGATCTTGCTGTCCTCGGTCTGCTTCATGGTCATGGGGACAGTTGGAATGGCCGCGAGCTGTACCGGGCCGCCTGCCTCCTGGACCATCTTTTCGAGTTCGTCGGTTTTCGGTGTTGCGGCGGCAGGGGCAGGTGATTTTGCAGCATCGATCATCTGCTGAGTGACTTTGATTTCCTGCTTGGCAATGGCACTCGACGGGTCGATCTCTGCAGCTTTCTGGAACTCGGCCATTGCTTCTTCAAGGCGTCCGGCCTCACGCAAAAGCTGACCACGGTGGACAT
>DAIPJJ010000028.1:0-29878 GCA_036770325.1 Terriglobales bacterium | reverse complement strand
GGTAGCCGACAATGCCGCAAAGATCGTACTTCTGGACCCGCTCGCGAAAGAGCTCTTTGGCGCCGGTACCGGAACCCGCAATGAACAGATAACCAAGAACGAGGCCAAGCTGGACGCCTACCTGACAGTATTCACTTTTTCGTTCATCGACCATCAGAACAAAACGCTTCACTTGTTTAATCCTGCCAGCGGTTCGGAAGTGGAATACGCCGCGCGCTCGGGAAAGATCTACGATGCTCGCGGCCAGGTAGCCTACACGGTAACGGTCTTGCGGGACTTTTCCACCTGGAAAAAGCTGGAGCAATTGCAGCTCGAGCGTCGCATGTTGGAGATGGAGAAGTTTGCAGCTACCGGGCGGCTCGCGGGCACAATTGCCCACGAGATCAACAATCCGATGGAGGCGATCAAGAACGCCATTTTCCTGCTGAGGGATAAAGTCCAGAGCGATGCCCAACCTGTGTACGACGCGCTGAAGAGTGAGACCGAGCGAGTCACACGAATCGTGCGGCAAATGCTCGGGCTCTATCGCAATACCGGGCGGCTTGCCAGCTTCGATTTGAACCTGATCGTGGAAGATACGCTGACGCTATTTGCGCGGCCACTATCGAAGTCCGGAATCGAAGTGGAAAAACGGTTCGGACCGGGAGTGGCGATGAAAGGTTCCGCAGACCAGTTCCGTCAACTGCTGTCAAACCTGGTGGTGAACGCGCAGGACAGCATGCCCAATGGCGGAAAGCTGATCATCCGCACCTCAAATGTTCACTCCCGGCGCGGCATGTACGAAGAGATCAGCCTGGTAGTGGCGGACACCGGCTCAGGAATTCCGCCCGAGATACGTCGGACGATGTTCGAGGCTTTCATTAGCACCAAGGGAGAAAAGGGTACGGGCCTGGGATTGTGGATTGTGAAGGGAATCGTCGAAAGTCATGGCGGCCGGATTCAGGTACGGAGCAGTGTAGGACGGGGTACAATTTTCAAGATCATCTTTCCGGTTTCGCGTGTTTGAGGTTCCCGGGGCAATAGTGAAGGCGTGAAGACAACAATATGACACCTAAAACTCTCGCCAAACCGCGCAAACGCGGAAAGTCAGAAGAAGATGTTCGTGTGAAGTTTGCTGATAGTTCCGGGTCCGCTGAGTCTTTGACCGGCGAAAACGGGCGCTATGTCTATGGAATTCTTCAATCGCGAGACAGGCTCGAATTCGGCAAGATCGGCATCGGCGGCGAAGGCCAGCCGGTTTACACGGTGAACTATCAGGACATTGCCGCAGTTGTCAGCAACACATCGGTCTATATCTTCGATCCTACGCGGGAGAACGCACTCGCCCACGAACACGTGATCGAAACCGTGATGAGGAATCACACAATTATTCCCATGAGTTTCGGCACGGTGTTCCGAACTGACAATGACATTCGCGAGGTCCTGAAGAGCATCTATTCATCGCTCAAGGAAGTCCTGCAACAGATGTCAGGCAAGCTTGAATTTGGACTGAAGGTGAACTGGGACCGCGACCGCATTATTGAAGACATCAAGCAGGAGAACGAGGAGATACGGAAGTTTCACCAGGAAATTATTCGCAAGCACCTGCAGTCAACATATCTGGCGCGAATGCAGCTTGGCCGCATGATTGACAAAGCGCTTGCAGAGCGCTCGATCGAATACGTCCGCGAGATTTACGAAGCCCTGCGAAACGTGTGTGTGGCTTCGCGAGACAATCAGCCGATTGGCGACAAGATGATTATGAACGCCGCATTCCTGGTCGAGCGCGATCGCGAGGCGGAATTCGACGAGGCCGTAAACAAAATCGCTAAAAAATATGGCCAGCCGCTGAAGTTTAAATATACCGGTCCATGGCCTCCATACAACTTCGTCAATATAAGGCTGAAGTTGGAAAGAGTGGGGGCAGGATAGAACCTATGCTCCTGATAGACGACCTTCTAGGGCTGCCGTTCTCCGGTTTCAGTTTCGTGTTGCGCACCCTCCAACGAGTAGCGGAGGAGCAGTACACGGACGATGCTCCAATTAAAGAAAAACTGCTGGAACTGCAGTTGAGACTCGAATCCGGAGAAATTTCGGAAGACGAGTACACGCGCGAAGAAACAGAAATCATTCGGCAATTGCGAGAAATCGAGAACCACAGGCGCGAGCTTGCCGGCGCGCCACCAGTCGAGCACGACCGTGGACTGGCCTTTTCTGCCGGCAGGACACACGCAAGTGCATCTGTGACCCTTCACCAGGACTCTGAAAGGAAGAATTCGTAGTACTCTGGATGAAATTGTCCAGGGGAGCGGTTTGAAGCGTAAAGCGGAGAAAGTACCCAATTCAAAGCGGGTACTCAGCAGAGTGCAGCGGATTCCACCCACTTCGGAAGCGGCACGCGACGAAGGACCACGCCTGCTTCCGTTGGGTGAACGCTCGAAAGATCCATCGCGCCTGGAACACTACCTCGACTTGGCAGATACGGCGCTCGGCCTCAAGCGGGATACAAACACGCCATAGAAGTAGCCGATTGCTTTCCTTATCTTGTTCCTGGAAAGTCGTAACGAATGCCGATGCGGGCGAGAATCGGCGCACCAAGGGCCTGCACAGGCGGAGATATCTGGAAGGCATAGCGCTGATTCAGCAAATTCTCAACCGCAACATAGGCTTGTAGTCCTCGTCTGATTTCTCGGCCAGCCAGCAGGTTCATCACGTAGTACCGACCGAGAAAAAGCGTGTTAAGGTCGTCATCCCACTGCGAGCTGGAGTAACGTCCTTCCACACTGAGCAGCAGACGGCTCGGATTCCAATAGCGGACTTCCCAAGTGAGTTGGTGGCCGGGGACTTCGGGCACGAGTTTGCCTTCAAGAGTCGGCGATTCGGCAACGTAGGCGTGCACGAACTGATATCCCGTTGAGAATTGAACCGTGTCGGTAAGGTGCAGAACACTGTCGAGTTCAGTGCCAAAGGACCGAGTGCGGCCGAGATTCTGACGCTGGCGAGTAATCAGTGCCGGTGTCGTCGAGAGCGTAACGTTCGTGACCGGATCGACAACGTCGGCCCAAAAGAATGTTCCACGAAACTCAGCTTTGTTATGGAAAGCGGTTGCGCGCGCTCCGGTTTCTGCGCCAGTAAGGCGTTCCGCACGAAGGAAAGCGTTGGCATTCGTCACCGCGCTTCCCTGGCGGAAGCTGCGATAGAGCTCATTCAGGGTGGGAGCGCGGAATGCTCGATACCCGGAGACCCAAACCGCGACATTGCTGGTCAGGTTCCGCATGACGGAAAGACGCGGACTGAACGAGGTCTCGCTTCGATCAGGAAAAAACTGTCCTGCCGCGGTCGATGCGGGCAAGGAAATTCTGATGTTGCTGCCGTCTACATTGTGCCAATCATCCCAACGCGCGCCGGCAATGATGGTCCACTTCCCCGCATGGAATATGTCTTCACCAAAGATTCCGGTTGAGCGTTGTCGTCCGCCGGCGATGTTATTGGCAAAGTGCGCCCCCGTGGTCGAAGAAAAGAGTTGTTCGTTGCTTGTGCCGAGAACTTCTTCGAGATCGACTCCGCCGATCAGAGTGTGATTCGTCAGCGTATGGTCCCACTGGAGAGCGCCTCCGAGGGCCTGCGATGGCACGTGCTGAAGGTTCGTTAATGCTTCGCCATTTCGATCTGCTGCTACGGCCGTAAATGTCTGGTCATAGCCTTGGGCCTGGCCGAAGATTCTGGCGAGAATGGAGTCACGAGATCCGATCGGGGTGTTGATTCCTGCCACTCCAATACCGGTGCCGGTGCTGTTGGTTTGCAGGACTGTCCCGTTGTTGCGTGATTCGTCAAAGAAAGTACCGCGCAGGAATGCTCGTCCTGCATCAGATATCCGATAACCAAGCCCACCGTCGATGGTGGCGTGTTTGGAGTTAGCGGCCGCATCGACTGCGCCCCGTTCTGCGGCTGGAACGAGTACATAACCATCGGTGCGAGACATGTCCGCCGCCGCTTCAAAGTCCCAGCGCGAAATCGTGGTTCCCGCCCAGGTGGAAAGGTCCGGAGTATTTTCGGCGCCATAAGAAATATCCGCCGAAAAAGCCGGGCCGGTCGGCACACGAGTCAGGAATTGAACTACACCGCCGAGAGCGTCGCTGCCATAAAGATTCGACTCTCCGCCGCGAAACACTTCCACACTCGACAGTTCGGCGCGCGGAAGGCGGTCCCAGTAAACCCAGCCTCCAAAAGGATCGACAAGCGGTACGCCGTCTTCGAGCACCAGGGCGCGGCTGGGGCCACTCCCGCCCAGTCCGCGAAGCGATGCTCCAAGCGTGGTGGGGTTCGCAATTCGGCTGCTGGAACGGCGAAACAGTGAAAATCCAGGGACCTGCCGAAGCATCTCGTCCGTGGTGAGTGATGGATTGGCGGCAATATCTTCGATCGAGAGCTGCGCCGCACTTCCGGGAACTTCGGACAACTTTATTCCGCTGCGCGCAGCAGTGACAACGACGCGTTCGGCCTGAGCTACACCACGCAGAACAAACTTCAGTTCAACCGATTCCGAACTTGCAGCGAAGGTCTGCTCAGAAGGAGCGAATCCACTCGCGGCAGCGCGAACTAAGCCGGAACTTCCGCCTGCAATCGTAAAGATGAATTTGCCGTCCGAGCTGGTGGTGGTCGCTTGCGAGCGGCCTTGAGAGGTCAGGGTGACCTGCGCATTGGGAATTACTGCTCCGGTCGAATCCTGAACAGTACCGCTGATGGTGAATTGTTGGCTTTGAGCGAACAGCACAAGACCTGAGAGCGCAAAAAAGAGACAGACCGCCGTTCGAAAAATTCGATGCCGCAACGCGAAAGCTCCGCAACCTGCTGGGCTAAGAGGGTGGAGACGACACCAATGAGCGTACACTGTCGGCCGGTTCGCGCCAAACATCGTGACAAATTCTTACCCGGAAATCTACTTTGCGCGATCGAAGCAGTAACGCCCGCCTTGGGCGTGAGCAACGGACTCGACAACTTTCAGGAACGCGCGGCCGGCATGTGAAAGCCCGGCGGATTTCCTGTAAATGAGGCGCAGCTTACGATGCACGCGCAGTTCCTCGACCGGAATCCGCACCAGGTCGCCGCGCGCGATCTCGTCTTCCACGCTGATCTCGGGTAGGAACGCCACTCCATTGCCCATCGCGACGAAACGTTTGATCGCCTGTAATGTCGGCAACTCGACTCCCATGTGTAGCGGGGTCTTATACTTCGCGAATGCCTGAATAACTTTTTCGCGATAAGGCGACGAAACGATGTGTGCGACAAACGATTCAGCGCCCAACTGGCGAATACTCACCTTCGATTCACGCGCCAGAGGATGCTTGGCAGGAACAACGAAAATCAGTTCATCGGAATACACAACCACCGAAGCAAGTTCGGGATCGCCCGGATCATACGTGAGCACGCCGAATTCGCAGTTATGCCGGCGGACATCATCGGGAATCTGGCTGCCGAGCGAGCGTTGTACGACGATGCGAATAGCTGGATGCAGACGTTGGAATTCGGCCAACACACGCAGTAGGTATAGGGCCGTGAACTCGTTAGCGCCCACAACCAGCTTGCCTTTTTGCAATTCGCGCAATTCGCCCAACGCCTCGCGCGCATTCTCGCGCAAGTTCAGCAGGCGCTCGGCATATTCGCGTAGGACCTGGCCGGCGTCCGTCAGCATGCCGTCTCGGGTGGAGCGGTCGAACAGCGGTTCACCCAGTTCAGCTTCGAGCTTTCTGACAGCTTGGCTGACAGCGGACTGTGTGCGATAGAGTTTTTCGGCGGCGCGGGAGAAGCCACCCTCACGCGCTACGGCCAGAAATACTTCTAGTTGAGAGATTTCCATGTCTTGCATTCTTCGAAACGCGGAACGTGCCACGTTTGAGAGACATTGGCAAGTATTGTGTCATGAACATTCGTGATCTTCACGGTGTCACTCCGCAACCTGACATCTCCGGCTTCAGACTATCTGGTCGTTTCGCTAAATCGCAGCGCGAGCAAGCAAAAAAGCAAGTACTGTGCGGCTTCTTCGAATCATGGCTCCTGAGTGTAGCGCAGGAAGAGTCTAGAAGTTCTTCAGTCGATTGCTAGAATGTAGTGACTTGACCTCCTCCACCAAGCGCATCCTCAAAGTTTGGATCCCCACTCTCATCTGGCTGGGCGTGATCGTGCTTGAGTCCGAGGTCGGATCCTCCGAACATACCGGCCGAATTCTTTACCCGATTTTTCATTTTCTGTTCCACATGAGTGCAGCGAAGTTCGCCGTTTTACATGGATTTCTGCGCAAAGCCGGGCACTTCGTGGGCTATTTCATACTGAGTTTTCTGCTGTTTCGCTCCTGGCGCGCAACATTCCCGCGCCTGAGCACCGCATGGTGCCTGCAATGGGCAACGGTTGCGTTTTTGAGTACGTCGCTGGTGGCGATGTTCGATGAGTGGCACCAGAGTTTCGACCCATCCCGGACCGGCGCCATCCACGATGTCATCCTCGACAGTGCTGCGGCGCTCGTCGCACAAATTGCTCTCTTTATTTTTCTGAGATTCTCCGCGACTTCCTTCCAATCACGACAGGCGTAAGGCGGCTGGCAGAGTGATCTAGCTCATAGTTCTATTCCTCGAGCGCACAATTTTCGCCATTGGCAAGCCCCCAATAAAGGCGCATAATTGCGCCGCTTTTGGTATCGTTGCCGCCACGCTATCCCGGGCGGCACAAAGGAGAAACTATGGCACACACAAATCGGGGCCGTGTGGTGTTGGGAGGCTTGTTGGCTGGAGTCGTGATAAATCTTGTCGAGTTCGTAACCAATGGAGTGGTCCTGAAAGCCGATTGGGGTCAGGCAATGCAGGCGCTAGGAAAGTCGCCCGAGATCAGCGGTACTGCAATCGCAATTTACAACGTCTGGGGTTTTCTCGCGGGAATCTCCGCAGTTTGGATTTACGCTGCGATTCGCCCGCGATATGGAGCAGGCGCGGGCACCGCGGCGCGGGCCGGACTGGTGACCTGGTTCTTGGCGGTGCTACTGGCGAACCTTGCGAACTATCCGTCTGGGATCTTTCCAACGCGGCTGATGGTTATCACCGGTGTGGTTGCGTTGTTTGAGCTTGTGATCGCAGCGATTATCGGCGCCTGGGTTTACAAGGAAGAAGCTGCCGATGCCGTCCGCAGCGCGGCTGCATAAATACTCGTCAGAGAAGGCGCGTGGGCGCCTTCTCATCTTCTCGGGATCCGGGACACGCGGCTGACCGCGTCAAAAGACTTCTCCCAGCTTCTCTAGCGCAGACCGAAGCTCGCCCAGCTTATCGTGTAGTTCAACTCTTTCATCTTCTGTAAGTGGTGCCTTGCTTCCGATGCGGAGAATCGTGTCATGGGCCCTTCTTGCATTTTCCTGGTTCCGGGCCTTCTTCTCGGAATCGTGCTCCGAATCGGCAGCAATGTGGGCCATAGTCAAGGCCAGGGCAATATCGGTCATCATGAACGTGAATCCGGTCTTTTCCACGCGATCAAGCAGGTTTTCATTTATATCCAACGCTTTGCTCCCGCCTTTCTTCTCCCGCCCTGGCTGATCTGAAACTTTGTCGAACTGCTCTTCGATCAGGCGTAGCACTCGCATCCCGCGGCCATTCCGCCAGGCTCTAAGATGGTAGATTTTCCACGGCGGTAGTTTGCAAAATGCTCCCTGCCGGCAGCAAGGGAGAGGCGATGCACGCCCAGCTATTCTGAAATTGGCGCAAGCGTCGGCTTTCAAGATTTTCATCGCGTCCTTGGCGAATCCTAGCGCCCTTTGCGGTAAGAGCTTCTAGCCGCCGAGTTCGCAAACAAAAGCCGCAAAGCTCGCCAAGCACAAAAAATGCGCCTTCGCGCGCGATTCTAGGTGATCGAACCAGAGCGCCAGGTGCGCCGCTGCCCGGTGCACTTTCTATTTCGTTTCGTGACCGTGGCGGTCAAGAACTCACATAAAACGTCATTTTGCCGACTGATTTGGAGCTACTTGGTCCGATAAGTTAGCGGTATGCACGAGAGTGGCAGACTCACCTCTGAGAACCTTCCAAAAGCCTTGAGGGACAGGCTCGCCAGCGCGGGAGGAATTATCGAGCACGGTAAAAAATGTGTGCACCGTACGAATCGGACTATTCAACTAAGCTCAATGGTGTTGCGCTTCTCTCAAGAAGTTTGTGCCGGAGCGACGCTGGCAATCGCTTCGTTCAGCTCGAAGCCAAAGCGCTATCAATCGCGAAATCGACAGCGCTCAAATGGCAGCTCCCCGAAGAAAGAAGACCTATGACGTGGCAAGAAATAGCCAGGCAGGTCTCCGAAGAGCAAGACTCCGACAAAGTGACGGAACTCGCGAACGACCTGATCAAAGCGTTGGATTTAGCAGCTAAACCGTCAGAACCGCCCCAAGCAGATGCAGTCCAACCGGCGCCTAAACCCAAATCCACATAAATACCGGTTATCCAACATCAGAACTTTTTTGGAACGAGCTGGTCACGAAGGCGGCGCGATAAGTTCACCGCGAGTGAGCGGTAAAAGCGCGAAGCCAGGTGCGGGAACAGCTCAAATAGTTCCGTGAGCGTCTTCCATTCGATTGCAAATGCCTGTACCGGTTCCTCTGCAGTGGCTGTCGCGCTGGGAATGCTGCCCTCGAGAAAAGCCATCTCGCCGCAGATTTCCCCAGGATTGATTTTACCCAGTGACGTCCCGAAGACGCTGACGCTGACCTTCCCCTTTGCGATGATGTACATCACCTTCGATTCCACGCCCTGCTGGATGAGAATTTGCCCCTTTTTCAAGCTCACCTGCTTGGAACGGTCGATCATCAGCGCCCAGTCGTTGGGCGAGAGATACGGCAGGCGATTCTTGGCGTCCTGGATTGCAGAGAGCAGTTCCGTATTAGCGGCGCGCGAAGGAGATGACATGCGGTCTGAAAAATGTAAGCGATACAACTCTTAGGAGCTAGTAAGCGAAGAGGATACCAGACTCGACGTATCGAGCTGTGGAAACTCGACCGGCTGCCATAATTGGGGTGTCTGGCGCGGACTCAATCCATTGTTTCTAAACCATCTAGCAACCCATTACTGACGTAATTCTCTTTCGTAATCTCTGCAGCAAGTTATTGCAAACAAAGCTGTAGAATCAGCATACCCTTCGTCCACAACAAATTTCCGGAAGCGGCGTTTATACAGCAGAGAACAGCGCCGGCCGAAACCAGACCATGTAACAAACGCCGCAATCGTTCCGAAGGCGACCGGCGAATCCCGAACACGCGCGGTTTTCGCGTGTAGAGAACGAAAGGGAAAATCATGCAGATCATGCGCTCTGTTCGCTGGTTGTTGCTGGCTTTTGTGATGTTGGCCATTCCGGCGGCATCCTTCGCAGGAGTTGTCATCTCGGTCCGCATCGCTCCGCCGGCGCTGCCGGTTTATACGCAGCCGCCTTGCCCGGGTGACGGTTATATCTGGACCCCTGGCTATTGGGCTTACGGGGCAGATGGTTATTACTGGGTACCTGGAACTTGGGTAGTAGCGCCGCAGCCCGGCTTGCTTTGGACGCCAGGGTACTGGGGATGGGAGAGCGGGGCTTACCTCTGGCATGCCGGCTATTGGGGTCCGCACGTCGGCTTCTACGGCGGCGTGAACTATGGCTTCGGATACGGTGGCGTCGGGTTCGTTGGCGGTGAATGGCGCAGCGGACACTTCTTCTATAACCGCTCCGTCACCAATGTAAGGATCACGAATGTTCACGTTTACAACAAGGTGGTTGTGAGGCGCGAAGTCACTCGAGTCAGCTTCAACGGTGGCCCCGGCGGATTGCATGCTCGACCGACGCATTTTGAAGAGGTAGCACTCCACGAGCACCATTTTCAACCCACACACGTCCAGATCGATCACGAACACGGCGCGCGCGGGAACCGCGAGTTCCTGGCGTCTGTAAACCATGGGCGTCCTTCGATGGGTGCAACCGCACGGCCCGGAGAATTCCATGGCCACGGCGGTCCAGCACGCGTTGAACACGCACCTCGCCCCGAGACCCACCGCGAAGCACATGCAATGAATCGGCCCGTACCGCATCCGGAACCGTCGCGAAACATCGGTCGGCAAAATAACAACGGCCGTCCAGAAAATCACGGCGGACCGGCGGCACATCCGACGTCTTACCATCCGGTGAACGCGCCGCACCAGAACAGTCCACATGCGGAACACATGAACGCGCCGCATGCTCAACACGTTACTGCGCCCCAGCATGAAAACGCGGCGCATGGGCAGCATGAATCGAAAGGCCACGGACACGGCCATTGATTTCAGCTAACTCTGACTTGGGCTGGCAAAACGCCAGCCCTGCTTTTTTTTGCGCAAAGCCGCAAATTGGGGACTCTCGGGTCACGAGATCTCTTCCTGTAACTTCGTCGCCACGGATTTTCGCGGATAAACACGGATTTGAAGAAAGCCTTTCTTCGCGATCTTGGCGTCCTTTGCGGTTAAAGCTTTTTTTGAATCCGTGTAGATCCTTGGCGAAGAATTTGACTTAAACGGCAATTCCGCTTTCAATATTCACTCCACATAAAACGCATTCGATTGCGATCAGGAGATCAAATGTCCGCACCCAGCCGTCGCCCGGAAATTCGCCGCCGCCGCACCCGCAAAGAGAAAATCCTCAAGCTCCGCAAGCGTATTGCCGCCGCTTCCAATGAATCCGAACGCACGCAACTGAATGGGAAATTGTCGCTGCTGGCCCGCAAGTCGCCCGGCCAACCGCTGACAAAAAGTTAAGTTCCCAGTCAGTGATCGTTCATCGTTGGCGGTCAATCGTTCGCGAGTTGCGGGGCTGTCAGCACTTAGGATATTGGCCAACGACCGGGACGGTTTCTAGCCAGCCTGAGAAGCGGAAGGACGAAGCAACCAACGACTGCCTCTAGGAGTTCACGACCTTCTGCGCGGGCTGCGCGCGGATCTTCCCACCGACAATCTCCTCGTACGTCCCGAGGATCGCCTGCGCCGCGCTATTCCAGGAAAATTTCTTCACCTGCTCGTATCCGCGCAGCCGCATTTTTTCGCGCAGTTGCTGATCGAGCAGCACACGCTCCAGCGCGCGCTTGATCTCGAAGACATTTTCAGGATTCACGATCACCGCGGCGGTGCCGACAACTTCTGGAATCGACGACGTGTTCGAGGTCAAGACCGGCGTGCCGTGCGCCATGGCTTCGAGCGGCGGCAGACCAAAGCCTTCATACAGCGACGGAAATACGAATACCTTTGCCAGATCATAAAAAATTCGCAGCACGTCAATGGGAACGAACCCCATAAAGCGCACATCGTTTTGCACGCCTCCACGCACCACGGTCCGCCGGAGGTCAGGGTGCTTAGACAATTCGTCGCCAATAATGATGAGCTTCAGGTCCGGATAGAACTCCTGCTTCCCAAGGTCGGCCTTGAGCGCGGAAAAGGCCTCGATGATCCGCACCAGGTTCTTGTGCGGACTGATTCGTCCGGCATAGAGCAGGAACGGATACGTCACCTGGTAGCGCTCAGCCAGAAACTGCCGGTCGGCGTCGGTGGCGTGACCGGTCAGAAAGCGCTGGTCGATGGCGTTATAGACCACGTCGATCTTGCCGGGATGGATTCCAAACAATTTCTGTATTTCGTTTTTCGTGAACCGCGAGACTGCGAAAATTCGGTCGGCATGCTGCAGCACACGTTTGGTTAGATTGAAATGCAGAAAGCGCTTGATACTCGATCCGGTGCGCGCGCGATACATGTGGTCGAGCAGGTCGTGAGCGGTCACCACGTAAGGGCAAGGCAATCCGCGCGGAAACCAGAACAAATGCGGGATATGCGTTAGATGGCAATTGAGCCGTTTTACGACTGCGCGGCATTGAAGTTCGCCACGGAGCGTTTCACTCCGTGACAGCGCTACCGCCTGAAAATTCTTGGGCAGCTTGCCAATTTCACTGACTTTTTCCGTTGGCCCAAGCAGGAAGTACTCGTTCGCATTATCGAGTTGCGCAAGTGCCCGAATGATGTTGCGGGTGTAAGTCCCCACGCCGAATTCATTGATGCGGCGAATATCGATGGCAATGCGCACAGGGAGATTGTAACCATTATTACGAATGTCGCACTCGGTGAGCACGAAGGCTCAGGCGAACTGAACACGCTTGTTCACTAGACGAGAGACTGTAAATGCACTACATTCGTCCCGCAAAACCGCATTTCCGGGAGGAATCATGCAGGTCCGAAAATACACTTTTTCGATTTGTTTGTTAGTGCTGCTTGGGACGATCGGCGATCACGACATGAGCCGCGCGCAACAAATCCCAAGCCCCTCCTACCAAGCCATTTCAGACAGATTCTTCAATATGCTGCAAAAAGGCGACGGTTCGGGCGCAGTTGAGTACGTGTTCGGAACGAATCCGGCGATGCAAAAGGTACCCGACAAGGTAGATCAGCTAAAAGAACAGTTTTCATCTTTCCCAAGCCTAGCCGGTTCCTACATTTCACATACTCTCCTGGCCGAAACGAACGTTGCGGGAATGTTTGTATATCAGCACTATTTCGTCGCGTACGAGCGCCAGCCAATCTCCGTTCGGGTCAAGTATTACAAGCCTCATGCTACGTGGCTCTGTTATGGCTTGGAATTTGATACTGACCTAGATGACCACATACAGAGGACTGTCGATGCGCGAATCCCAATCGAGATGAAGTAAGCAAAAGGCTTTGGGTGGACATCTAATTCGCGGCTTCCAACAGCTCGTTTGCCTTATACCCCAGCGTGCGCCTTTTCCCTGCGCTCCGCATACAGCGGAAACGCATCGGCGAGCTCCGTGACCTGCTGGCGTATCCGGCTGAGAGCCGATGAATCGTTGCGGTTATTCAGCGCCTCTGCGATCCAATGACCGACCTGGCGCATCTCGCGTTCTTTCATGCCGCGCGTCGTCAGTGCAGGCGTGCCAACGCGAATGCCGCTCGGCTTCATCGGCGGATTGGTATCGAACGGGATGGCATTCTTGTTGACCGTAATTCCGGCCTCACCCAAAGCCTTTTCCGCTTCGCTGCCGAGCATGCCTTTGGAAAAGACATCAATCAACATCAAGTGCGTGTCAGTTCCGCCGGAAATGATGCGGAATCCTTCTGCTGCCAAAGTTTCAGCGAGCACCTTAGCGTTGGCAACGATTTGCCGCGCATAGTCGCGGAACTCAGGCTGCAGTGCCTCGCGGAAACAGACAGCCTTCGCGGCGATGATGTGTACCAGCGGCCCACCCTGCATTCCGGGGAAAACAACTTTGTCGATCGCGGCCGCGAATTCCTGCTTTGAGAGAATCATTCCCGCACGCGGTCCGCGAAGAGTCTTATGGGTGGTCGAAGTCACGATGTGCGCGTGCGGCACCGGCGAAGGATGCACGCCGCCTGCGACCAGCCCCGCGAAGTGTGCCATATCCACAAGAAACAGCGCGCCAACTTTATCCGCAATCTGCCGCATGCGGGCGAAATCAATAATTCGCGGATACGCGCTCCCGCCGCCGATGATCAGCTTCGGACGTTCCCGCTCGGCAATCTTCTCGAGATCGTCGTAATCGATCGTCTCCGTCTCTTTGGTCACGCCGTAAGGAACGATCTTGTACGTCTTGCCGGAAAAATTCAGATGATGTCCGTGCGTGAGATGCCCGCCATGCGCGAGATTCAGGCCAAGAATGGTGTCTCCGGGCTGCAGCACAGACGCATAGGCTTCCATGTTCGCCGACGAACCCGAGTGCGGCTGCACATTTGCGTGCTCCGCTCCGAACAGTTGCTTTGCCCGATCACGCGCCAGATTCTCGACCACGTCCGCGTACTCGCAGCCGCCGTAGTAGCGCTTGCCGGGATATCCCTCGGCGTATTTGTTCGTGAATACCGAACCCATGGCCTCGAGCACAGCTTCGCTAACGAAATTTTCGGACGCGATCAATTCCAGCCCTTCATGCTGACGGCGGGTTTCATGGTCGATTGCAGCGGCAATCTCGGGATCAACCTCTGGCAAGCCCCTGCTCATGGAAGAAGATTTCATGTGCAATATCCTAAACTCCGCGGTCCGGAATGGCCACGCTCAAGCCTCAAGCTGCCGAGCGCCCTTTAGCCTTTGCATCGTTTTTGTCGGGCGGCTTCTGCGGAGCTTCATATTGGTCCAACACCCGCCCTGGAAGAATTTCCCGCAAGGCCCAATCGATCCGCTTCACCGAATCCTGTATCTGCTGAACCTGCTCGGCGTGTCCATGCAGATAGGCCGAATCCACAATGACCTGCAGTGCGTTGCGCACGTGATGATTCATCATTTCAATTGTCTTTAATTTCTCATTCAGATATTTCGACCGCGCATATTCGTGGCGATACACCAGCAATCCGGCAATGAGTGCGCCGCTCAAGTCGTCGATTACACGTTGCGATTCTCGCAATCCGTAATAGACCGAAAGTTGATCGGCGATAACAAGGAAGGTAAGGACCAGCAGGCCGTAGAGCACGGCCCTCAACCCCGGATGGAAATAGAACTTTTGGCCTGTCAATGGTCCTTTGTGTCCGTCCATAATCCTCCAAGATCGAGCGAGAACAGACGAGGTACGCGCGGACTGCTGTACGCAGTCTAACTCAGTGCCTTGAAGCTTCGGCCTATAAAAAAAGCAAGATGCCAACCATCGAAATACTTATAGGGCGCTTCGCCGGTGGTGTAGTGACCGCAGGGAAGGGCGACAACCTTATGGTCGAGATTGTAGCGCGCGAACTCCGCGACCACTTCCTTCGAGAATTCGGGCAGAAATGTCAGGTCATATGCTGCATATACGATCAACGATTTTTTCGGCCAGCGAGCGTATTGCTGAAAGTACGACATGGGGCTGATGGCGCTCCACAGGCCGCGTAATCGTTCGAGATCGATAGCCGGCTCAAGTCCTTCGCGTATGTGCCGCGTGGATTGGCCGTGCCAGACGACATCCGCGAAATATGTCGATGCGTGATTGAAAGCGGCGACTTTGATTCGCGGATCGTGTGCGGCGGTGAGAAATGCATAACAGGAGCCGAGGCTGGTGCCGACGATTCCCAGCCGCTTGTAGCCTTGTTGCTCCAGCCAGTCGAGGCAGCAGCGGACATCGATGACCCCCTGGCGGCAAGCGTCCAGCGTGCGGCCTATGTTTGCA
This sequence comes from Terriglobales bacterium, assembly GCA_036770325.1. Lineage (GTDB taxonomy): Bacteria > Acidobacteriota > Terriglobia > Terriglobales > Acidobacteriaceae > Gp1-AA145. Next base: position 14,733 of record DAIPJJ010000028.1, on the reverse strand, counting down.
GATACCGCGTAGTCTGCGCGGCGGGTTTCTGCCGGACGGCGAATGTCGTGGTACGGCATGCTCAGCCGCAGGACTGAGACTCCCAGCCGATTCAGAATTCGGCACAGAGACGAGTACGCCAGCGCGTCAGAATTCCAATGGGGCAATAAAACCACCGCGCTGGTGCCCTGGGCGGGAAACCAGCGTGCGTTCGCAAGATTGTTTTCTGGATACGGCGTGCGTACCGGCGAGGTAAATCGCAGAAAGTCAGCTTGTGTTCCGCGAATCTTGGCTTCGAGCTTCGCATCAGGAATTTCGCGCGTGCTGAACACCTGCAGTTCGCGCCTTTGGAGCCGAAAATCCGTTGGGCTTTTGTACGAAAAGAATTCGTCGCTGTTCGCGACCGCACGCAGGTTGTACTCGCGGAGATAGTGCTCGCGCTCCTGATCGCTTTGGGGCGAAAGGAACCCGTTACGGCAGGGCCAATCGCGCGCCCAATCGATGCCCCACTCAAGCGGACGCACTACGCGGTTGTTGTCCACCGATGTGAGCCGCGTCTCCCAGTTGTACATCCAGCGGGCGTAGAGGGAAGGCATTGAACTAGGATAGCAGTGGATATTGGACGGCCTTTAGCAATCAGCACTCAGCGGTCAGCATTCAGCGCCGAGTGGCGAGCAGCGAGCAATCAACGCGCAGTCTGAAAAGTACTTAATTGAGAAAGGCAACTAGCCGTGAAAGCAAAGAATACGAGAGGGCGATCAAAGACGAATTGGAAGCGAGTTGACGGTTTGCCCGATTCCAGAATTGATGTCTCAGAGGTCCCAGAGCTTGGGCCGGAATTTTTCTCACGAGCTTTCCGCTGGCCGGGGAAAAAGAAACAGATAACCCTTCGTCTTGACCCCGATGTGCTTACTTTTTTTCGTAAACATGGCCGGGGATATCAGACCACGATCAATACTGTACTGCGCAAATATATGGAAGCCAGAAAGGCGCGGGCAATCTGAGCCGACTCAGCAGTACTTTCTCGGCACCCGCTTCGAAATTGCGCACAGAATCTCGTATGGAATCGTGTGCGCCAGCTCGGCGTGCTCGCGCGCATCGACACTGAGCCCGTCCTGCGATCCAAGCAGAATCACCTCGTCTGCAACTTTGACATCAGGAATTCCGGTTACATCCACGGTTGTAAGATCCATTGAAATCCTGCCAACGATCGGCGCGTAATGTTCGCGCACGATGACCCGTCCCTTGGAGGATAGTTCGCGGTTCAGCCCATCCGCGTAGCCGACTGGCAGGATGGCAATTCGCGTAGGTGCCTTGGTCACGTATGTTCCGCCGTAACCCACTGCCTGACCGGCGGGCATGTCACGCAGGGAAAGAATGCGCGTCTTCCAGGTCAAGACTGGTTTCACATCCAGCTTAAGTCCACGCCCGCTCACCGTCCGCCCTGCGCGCTCGAAGGGAAGGTGGTAGCCGTAGAGTGCGAGCCCGGGCCGCACCATTGTGTTCCAGCTCTCGTGATGAGAAATTACGGCCGAAGTATTTGCAGCGTGAACGAGCGCAGGATCGAATCCGTGTTCGTGAAGAACCGCGCGCGTGCCGGCGAACACTTTCAACTGTTCAGCGACCGATGGCGCGTCGAGAACTTCGGAAGACGCAATGTGCGTGGAGAACCCCTCAACTCTCAGATGGGTTGCCGCTTTCAGCGCCGCGCAAATCTGCGATAGATCTTCCGGCGCCGCGCCCAGCCGTCCCATGCCGGTGTCGACCTTGAGGTGAACTGCGTGTTGCGAAACTCCCAGCCGCTCCGCCGCGCGATCCAGCATTTCGATTTGCGCAAGTTCCCAAATTGTCGGGGTTAGGCGGAGCCGAATAATTTCTTCTTCTTCTCCGCGCCAGAAACCGGTCATCAGCAGAATTCGGGTCGCAATCCCTTCTTCGCGTAGTGGGATGGCTTCATCGAGCGAAGTTACGCCGAGCCAGGTTGCGCCCTCCCGCTCCAGCGCCGCCGCGCACTCGACCGCGCCGTGTCCATACGCGTAGGCCTTAACCACAGCACACACAGTCACTCCGCGACCAATATAGTCTGCGACCGTCCGATAATTTTGTTTCAAAGTAGAAAGAGAAACTTCCGCCCAGGTCGGGCGCGTCGCCGCGCGCTTCGCGATTTCAATAGTTGCCACTGTCGCGATTATAGTTGCCGCATTGTCGCGACACAGGTTACCGCTGTGCTACTTCCAGGGAAGCGTGACGAAGAAGACCTATCGGGAAGCCGCTAGCCGGCAGCCATCTTCTTAACCTGCTGGCCGGGTGGCAGCGCATCGCGCAATTCGCGGATTGTTCTCTTGAACACCGGATGTCTTGCGTCCGGCGCAATTTCCGCCATCGGCTCGAGGACAAAACGCCGCTGATGCATTCTGGGATGGGGGACCGTTAATGAAGGCAGTTCGATGATCGAAGTGCCGAACAACAGTATGTCGATGTCAATCGTGCGCGGAGCTTTCTCTTTCCGGCGCTGGCGGCCCATGCTTTGCTCCATGCTGAGGATGGCGGCAATCAACTGCCGAGGCATTTTTTCCGTATCAAATTTCACCACGCAATTCAAAAACCATGGTTGTGCGCTGGTTTCGACCGGCTCAGTTTCGTAAAAAGAAGAAACTGCTGTTACTTCCCCCAACTCGGAAAGTTTCGCAATTGCCTCCCGCAGGTTCGCCTCGCGATCACCGACGTTCGACCCCAGCGAGAGATAGACCACTTTGTGCATTGTGCTTTCTTAAGTGTGAGGTTTTCCGCCAGGCGTTACCAGTAAAAAGTATTGTTAGTAGCGATCCGAGCGAATCTCACTTGGGACTTGCGATCAAAGCGCTGCTGCGAAATCCTGAATGCACTATGTCCAGCCTGCCAATTGACCTGAAGATCGACCGCGCCCAGCGGCTGCTGCGTATGATCGAGCAGGACGCACCGTTGCTGGCGGTCCGAGTGGCACAGCTCTCGCGCGAGTGCCAGGAATCCGCGAAACTGCACGCTCAGAGCCTGGCGGCACTCACCCGCGCAGAGTTGCAGCGGCTAGTGGAAGAAAAAGCAATCACTGAGCTCAGTGAACCCAGCCCTCACGGTGCAGATTAGTTGAGCGTGTGGAGCGCCGATTGCAGCTGATTTTCCGCGTAGGATTCGGCGTCGTTCTCGTCGAGAGTAGTTTCCTCCCAGGCCGTGCGGTCGCGCAGCAGCCGCGAGACCAGTGCGGTGTGCATCGCGTGCCCAGCCCGGTCGGCCACGACTTTACCCAAAATTCGCCGTCCGATCAGTGCCAGATCGCCGATTAAGTCCAGAATTTTGTGGCGCACAAACTCGTCCGGAAAACGTAGTGGTGGGTTTTCCAGCCCTTCGCGCGTAAGCACCAGAGCATTGTCGTACGATGCGCCGCGAATCAATCCTTGCTGGCGCATTGCATCCGCTTCGTGCAAAAACCCGAACGTCCGCGCCGAAGCAATACTCGAGACATACTGCCCGTTGGTCAACTCGATAGAAAAAGATTCCTTGCCAATCAGCGGATGAGGAAAATTGATGGTGTATGAGACTGAATAGCTTTCGGAAGGATAAACGCCAATGAACTTGTTTCCTTCTCTCATCTCGAGCGGCCGGAGAATGCGCAGGTAGGTTCGTGGACGTCGTTGCTTACGGATCCCGGCCTTTTTAATGAGGTCAATGAAAGGACGCGAGCTGCCGTCCAGAATTGGAACTTCTAAATTGTCAAGCTCCACTGTGGCGTTGTCGATTCCCATCCCGACGAATGCCGACAGCAGGTGCTCGGTGGTCGAAATCAGCACGCCCTTTTTCATCAAGCTGGTTGCGTAGCTGACGCGGGCCACATTTCTGCCCACGGCTTCAATCTCGAAGCCGTCGAGGTCTACGCGTTTGAAGAGAATTCCGGTGCCGGCAGGCGCAGGCAGGATTTGTAGCTTCACCGGAGCACCCGAGTGCAGGCCGACTCCCTGGCACTTGGTTGCCGTGCGCAATGTTTGCTCGAATATCAGGGGCTCTCCTGCTATTCAGATTAATAGCCAGGGAAAAAATTTGTATGTGGCAATTCCGCCACACTTGTGACCCAATATCCTCAGTCGTTACGCATATAAATCAATTATTTACAATGATTTACACTAAGAGGCAGGGGAAGCCAGAAAGTTACCGTCGTTCATGATGACTGAAAAGTTCGATCATTTTTTCTTCTGAAGGCGGCCGCAAAATGCTTCCGGAAGCAAATTCTTCTGCCTGCGGATATGAAGTGGCCCTCACCGCCTTTGCGGCTGCCGCTAGGTCGAATGCGGTTCGCTTCAGTCCGATTTCGCGTCCGAGCAGGACCCAATACGCACCCGGTTCCCCAAAAGGCATACCGACGCTTCCTGCATTTACAACTCGAATATGACCAACCTTCCGGTCAAACTGCATGTGCGTGTGTCCGCACACAACAACTTTCGCTCTCACATTCGAGAAGACCGGAATGAGTCGCTCTTGCGGAGTTAGCTTGGTGAATATCTCCGTGTCATTTCCTGGCGTCGCATGGCAGAACAGCGTCTCACCGATTCCATCTATGTTGTCGGACATGGTGGTTGGCCATTGGCGAATTGCAGACGCGTGCTCAGAAGTGAGTTGGCCTGCGTTCCATCGAATTGACTGAAGAGCCTGTTCGGGAAGGCTTCGCGTTTCTTCGCCGCGCATCGCTGCGAGCACTTCGCGATCGCCATTTCCAAGAATGAATCGCGTCGGGATATTTAGTTCGAGCAATCGCGCGAAAGTTTCGCATGGCATCGGGCCAGGAAACACGTCGCCGCCAACAACTATGAGATCAACATCGGCCCGGTGTACCTCGCCGAGTACTGCGTCGAGCGCCGGCAGGTTCCCATGAATATCGTAGAGTGCGGCAACCCGCATCACGGTTTTGCCCGCAATCACTTTTTCTTGGATGACTTCGCTGCCTCTGGATCGAAGAGCGAGTCACTCAGATTCTGGTTGTACTTGGCGTCGGTCAGGAACGACTGCGCTGCCATGTCGCCATTGAAGGTTCGCGTGACATCGAACGGCGTCATAATGCCTTGAACTTGCCTGTAGTTGTCGAATATCTCTTCTTCGACATTGCGCTCCTTGTCGGTGGGGTCGCGCCAGGTGAAGCTCTTCTTTACAGGCAAATGTGAATTGATGTCGAGGTAAAGAGTCACTCCCTCGTTCTTGCTGTTCATGATCGTGACCTGGTCCGCCTCCTTTTGGGCGGCAATGTTCCGTCCCTCGTAGAACAGCGCCACGCCCGGTTGGTTCAGCCATTCACGTAGGACGTTATCCAATGAACGATGGCGACGGCGCAAATAAGGATCGAGTTCATCCTTGTGCTCGAGATTGCGGACGCCTTTGTAGGTGATTTCATAACCCTTATCGCCGTTGAAGATCTCGATCACATCGCGCTTCTTGGTGAGCTCAACGCGTTCTTTATCAGGGAATTTCCGGAACCGCCAGAACAGCGTTCCAACGCTGTTCGGCTGCCCATGATGGAAGCTATAGGCGCGTCCTTCAACCTGCTGGTCGGTCCAGGTCAAATAGGCCTGGCCTCCGAGCGCTTGAATTGCCTGATCAAGCACGTTTTTCGCTTTTTGAGCATTGGCTTGATCGGTCGGTATCGCCTGAGGCGTGGCGGTTGTAGTGTCTTGGGCGGAGTCCTGGGCCAGGCAGAGACTTGTCAGCAGCAACACGCTGAGCACAGAAAAGATACGTGCATATTTCATTCTCTGTCTATATTAGACGCGTTTCCCGGGCTCATGCTGCCCAGCGCTCAACCCACGAGCACTGCGCCGCCGTTCACGTTGAAGATTTCGCCCGTGATGAAGCCGGCATGAGGCGTGCACAAGAAGAGAATCGGCGCGGCGATTTCCTCCGGAGTCCCCACCCGCCCGAGCGGAATTGGGCGCAGCACCTCTTTTGCGATGGCAGGATCGTCGAGCGCCGGACGCGACATGTCCGTGTCCACCCATCCCGGGGCGACCGAATTTACATAAATGTGATCACGCGCCAGTTCCGAAGCCAGGCTCTTGGTCAAGCTGACAATAGCGCCTTTGGTGGCGGAATAGTCGCAATGGAAAGCCTCGCCGCGCTGCGCGGAAGTCGAGCTGATCAGAACGATGTGCGCCGGCGCCTTGGCACTCGCGTGCTTCTTCATCTCCGCGACGGAGTGTTTTAGCAGAGCAAAAACAGAATCAACATTAATTGCGAGTGTGCGACGCCAGTGCTCGTCTCTCATCTTCTCGATGGCGAGGTCCTCGTCAGGCCAGATTCCATGATTGGCAACCAGAATGTCTATCCTGCCAAATCGGTTTGTCGTCGCCCGTACAAGTTCTTGCGCCGTGCCGGTTCCTTCCAGATTGCACGCCACCGCCGCGCACCGGTCTTCGCCGCATTCGCGCACCAGCTTCTCGGCCGCCGACTTCGCTTTTTCGTAGTTGAAGAGAACGCTTGCTCCCGCTTCAACGAACATTCGCACCGTGGCGGCGCCGATTCCGCGGGAGCCGCCGGTGATGAGTGCAACCTTACCGTCCAATGAGAGCGAAACGGGCATGCTGGTAGTTTCCAGCATAGCGACTAGATTGGCAATTGGCAGAGTTTCCCTCTGCGAGCTCTGGGTTTCGGCGAACTCTGCGGTTAAAGGCTTTCGTCCTTGCCGGAAACAAACGCTCTTAACCGCACGCTCTTAACCGCAAAGACTGCCGAGTCAGAAGTACGAGTTCGTTGAGAACGATTTCAGGTCCGCGGCAGATGGGGTTTTCGCCGTCTTGGTGGCGAAGCAGACTTAGTTAGCTGCCGACGTTGGGCACGCTGCGCTCGGACTTCAATTCACGAGCCAGGACCCGCACCAGCATGCCGTCGTATTTCGTCCCGCTACCGCGTTCGAGTTCGATGATCGCCTGATCGCTGGTTTTCGGCGGGGTCAAACCGCGATCGCTGGTGAGATTTACATAGGTATTCGCAACCGCAATGATGCGCGCCCAAAGAGGAATGTCGTCGCCGCGCAGCTCGGACGGAAAGCCACTTCCGTCCAGATGCTCATGATGACATTCCACCGCACGCTTTACGCGCGCTCCATCCGGCAGCGTGGAAAGAATTTCACCCGCAAATCGCGGATGAGACTTAACCAGCTCAAACTCTTCATCGCTGAGCGATCCCTGTTTGTTGAGCACGCGCTCGGGAACGAACATTTTGCCAAGGTCATGCACTCGCGCGGCGAAGCTCAACTCGCGGATGTCCGCTGGCGCCATGTTCAACGCCCGTCCAATCATTTCGCAATACTGCGCCACAGCTTCCCCGTGACCGGAAGCGTGCAACTCCCGCGATTCTGCCGCGCGCGCCAGAGTTTCAATCGAGTCCTTGAGCACGACAGCTTCTTTGTCTTCGGTCGAAGTAGCGAGTTTACGCAGGGTATTGACCATTTCTTCCAGATGTTCCGGCCCGGTTCGTTCACGCTGCAGGAACGCCTCGATGTATCCGGAGACTAGTTGGCGGTGCAGCACGCCGCCCTCTTCGCGCTCGAATTCTTCGGCGGTTGAAACGCGATCTCCGCCGGCTTTCTTCGAGATGTACATTCCCATATCGGCGACGCGGATGATGCTCTCCGCCGAAAATCCATGTATCGGGAAGCTCGCGACCCCGAAGCTTCCGGTGATTTTGTGTTCGCTCAGCATGGGATCAGTTGCCAGCCATAAGCGCAGGCGTTCAGCCAGTATCTGGGCCTGTTCAACAGACGTTTCCGGCATCAGGATGATGAACTCGTCGCCACCATATCGCGCGACAACATTCGACTGCCGACATTTGTTTTCAAGCAGGCGTCCGACGCGCGCCAGTACCAGATCGCCTTCCAGGTGACCGGTCGAGTCATTGACTTCCTTGAACTTGTCGAGGTCAACCAGCACCACTGAGAATGGCCGTCCCGAGCGCGACGCGCGCTTCCACTCTGCCGACAGCGCCTCCCAGAAGAACCGCCGTGTCTTGATTCCGGTCAGCCCGTCGGTGATCGACTGCTGCTGCAGCTTCTGGAACACAAATGAGTTGTGCAGAGCGGTTGCCAGCAGGTCAGCCAGCGTGTTCATTACTAGAACGTCGTCGTCGGAAACGGCGCGTTCTTCTGCGCTTTCGATGTTGAGGATTCCCAGAAGCGATTCTCCGTAAGTGATCGGCATGCACAACACGGTGCGCGAGGTCGACAGCAGAGACTGCAACTGGCCGCCTTCAGTCGCGTGGAGCAGAGCGGTTTCTCCCGTGCGTGCCACGCGTCCGATAATGCCAGTGCCGACGGGAATCTTCTTGCCTTTCTCCTGTGCCGTGCTCCCGGCTTCAGCCTTGATTTCGATTTCCTTCGTTGCGTAATCAAGAATCCCGATTCCGATGTGGTCGAATTGGAAGTTCTTCTGAATGTGGCTCACGATCTCCGCCAGCATCTGCTCGGCATCTTCACTGGAGATCGCAGTTTTGGAGACGCTATTCAGAAAGGCAAACTGCCGGGTGCGTCGTTGTTCTTCCGCGAACAAGCGCGCGTTTTCAATCGCCACTGACACCTGACCAGCTGCGGTCTTCAGCACTTCAAGGTCGCGAGGCTCAAACACGTATTCGCGTTCCATGCTCATGGCCGCCATCACGCCGGTAGCTTTCCCGCTGACCAGTATGGGCACGCCGCAGAAGGATTTGGCCGGGCGCGTCGGCTTAAGTGACACTCCCAGCCGTTCGCGTGCTCGCTCAAGGTCGGACCGGACCAGAAGCGGTTGACCGGTGCGGATGATGTACTCGGTAAGTCCATTGTCGATTTTGCGCCGGTGTTTGGGGATGTTTTGTCCATCCTCGACTTGCAGCTCGAAAACAATAGAATCCGCTTCGAGAAACGCCACGTAAAAGTTCGAGGTATCAAAAATTTGTCCAAGTTCCTTCTGTACCGTGCGCAGCACTTCGCCCTGATTGAGACGCGAGCTGATTGCCTGCCCGATTTGGGTCAGTAGCTGGTACTCTTTCGTGCGCCGTTGCGCATCGTGCATGACGACGTAGTTCTCAAGCGTCAAGCCGATCTGGAGCGCAAGTCCAACCAGAAGGCGCAGGTTCGATTCCCCGAAAAGCCGCCGTTCAGTATGCGGAAAAAGGATTACGCCGAAGTTGTGCTCGCGAGTTTGCAAGCTGACGGCAGTTGCGTTGCGAATGTTCTCCGCAACCATCGCTTCGCGGAACTGCTCAAATCGGCCGCCCGGGAACGCCGGCAGCGGCTCCGACATTTCTGGCAAATTTCGGAAAGAAACGAATCCGCCGCGCCGGTATGCCAGTTCGCAGACGTATTCACCCGCACCGACCGCGTCCAGCTTGGTTGCAAACTCGGGCGAGAATCCGAATTGGACCGACGGCAGCACCGCCCGCCAGCGTTCTGAAATGCAGATCACAGCCCGCGTCGTCGGAAGCGGCGCAACCAACCGGTCAAGGATCCGTTGCATGCTGGGCACGAGGTCTGTCGCCGAGAGCAACCGCATCGGATCTGCATCGAGTTTCGAAAACGCCAGCGCATTCTCCTGCACAGCATTGCGCTCGTTTTCAAACAAGACCATTACCATGGCCAGGCCGAGCAACATTTGTGGTAAGGGCCCTAGAAGATCGCCGCCGAACCGGTGAACCGGTTTGAATTGTCCGAATGTGATCAGCACAGCCCACAACGCAACCGCGAACGAGAGCAGGCGAAATGCGATCGAACCTTTGCGGCGCGCTGTGCGGTAAAAGTCGAATGAGCTGTAGCCCAGGATCAGCGCAACAGCAATCTGGAAGGGGTTCAGCGCAACTTCCGGCGCAATCAACCATTGCACCTGCGGCTTGACCGCGGTTGCCACCGCGAACAGCCCGCCTGCACCGGCCACTACGGCCTCGTACCAGCGAAGACGGAAAGCTTCCCTCCGCTCAGCAGATGTCAGGCGGCGGGTGAGGCGGGTCGAGATCAGAATCGCGACCGCCATGCCAACCATCAGCAATGACGACACGAAAACCAGCAGACCGTGCGATCCCGAAACGGCTCCCAGCGCATTCAGTAAGAAATGCAGCGTGTATGCAGCCCACGCCAATTGCCACGCGCGAAAGTAGGGTTGGCGGCTCTGCTCATGAAGATAGCTGAAGAGCAGAAAAAGCAGACAGGCCACCAGGCCCGGCAGAATCGCGGTACTGAACAGGATGTTATCCATTTTGCTTATTCGACCGACACGAGCCGAACGTCAGTCTGCGTGGGGAAACGCCTCTTCTATGCTTTCATATGTTTCCCAGCAAGACAACAGATTTGCATGTTCCGCCAGTGCCTTTCGATGTGTCCTACCCTAGTCTTTTGTGTAACTTGACGCCTCTTTGATGTGCCCCGTAACATCCAAATCTGGTTACTATCGGAATGCCTTTGCCCTCGCCTCCAGCCGTGAGTTCCACCCAGCCCCGGGTTCGATTTGCGCCCTCGCCGACGGGTTATTTACACGTAGGCGGCGCCCGTACGGCTCTATTCAACTGGTTGTTTGCGCGGCATTTCGGCGGGACGTTTGTCTTGCGAATCGAAGACACCGATCTGGAGCGCTCGACCAGCGAGATGGTCGACGGCATTCTGCAGGGCTTGCAATGGCTTGGTGTCAATTGGGATGAGGGCCCCTACTACCAGACGCAAAGGACTGATCTCTACCGCTTGGCCGCGACAAAGCTGCTGGATTCCGGCGCTGCCTACTATTGCTTCTGCACCCGGGAAGAGCTTGAGCAACGCCGGGCGAAGGCCTCCGCCGACGGACGCCCGCCAAAGTACGAGGGAACCTGCCGGAAAATCGACCGGAGAGATGCGCTGCGCAGGAAGTCGGCTGGCGAACAAGCCGCCCTGCGGTTCGCAATTCCTGAGGGCGGGAGCACTTCATTCGATGACGCTGTATTTGGTAACGTGGAATTCGCAAATGCTGAGCTTGAGGATTTCGTTCTTCTACGCTCCGACGGCAGCCCGACGTATCATCTGAGCGTTGTCGCCGACGATATCGATCTCCGCATCACGCACATCATCCGCGGCGCCGATCACATTTCGAACACTCCCAAGCAGGTTTTGTTGTATCAGGCTCTCGGCGCGTATTTGCCGACTTTTGCTCACGTTCCGCTGATCCTCGGTCCGGACAAGACACGCCTCAGCAAGCGCCACGGCGCAACCAGTGTCATGGCTTACCGGGATGAAGGAATTGTGCCCGAGGCCTTCCGTAATTTTCTCGCGCTACTTGGATGGACTCCGCCTGAGGGAACGCCCGAAGTTTTGGCCGATTCGGAGTTGGTGCGGCTATTTGGCCTTGAAGGGATTTCGCGCTCGAATGCGGTATTCGACCGCGCGAAACTCGACTGGTTCAATACCGAATACATCCGTGCATATTCGGCAGAGCGGCTGCTGCCGCTAATCGAGGAGGAGTGGGAAAAAGCCGGGATCGTTCCGGTCCGTGACGACCGCGAGTGGCTACTCTCAACAATTGACCTGCTAAAGCCGCGCGCCCGGAGCCTGAAAGATTTCGCGGGTTCGTTTCGCGCATTTTTCAGCGATCAGTTCGATCCTGACCCTGCTGCCGTCGAGAAGTTTCTCAAGGACGAAACGGTTCGCGCGCTGCTCGTCGAACTTGCGAAGCGTTACCAGACTTGTGACGATTTCAGCGAGCAGCAAACGGAGAAAATTCTGCGCGACTTCTCCGCTGAAAAAGGAGTGAAGGCGGGCGCGCTAATCAATGGCTCTCGTGTCGCACTGACGGGACAAGGGGTCGCGCCAAGTCTGTTCGCGGTAATGGCGGCGCTCGGAAAAGCACGGACCGTCGCTCGGCTGGAGCAAGCCGCACATCTTGCAACCTCTGAACTGGGAACTCGAAACTGAGAACTGCATCCTGGTCCTCCTGCGCGCATTATGATTGTTCGCAATGCGTAATTCCTCGCTGCTTCGCGACATCAAATTTCTGCTTTGTGTCGCAGCTGGTTCATTAGCTTTCGTCGTACAGTCGGGAGAGCTTGGCTCCGCCGATACCATGCACCGGCTGCAGACGGCTCACTCCTTCTGGACCTCCGAGCCTGCGGTTTTCCCTAATGAATACCCCGAGTTCGGCGTTCATGGCCGTGGGGGCAAGCTCTACGACTGGTATGGGATTGGGCAGCCGTTGCTATTGCTGCCGTTCGATATTGTCGGAACCGGTCTTGCGCGACTATCCATCTTCAGCGACTACGACGATAACGACCCGACTGTCCGCAATATTTTCGTTACCTGTTGCGTGAACATTCTGCTCAGCGTTTTGACTGCACTCGTGTGTTTCCGATTTCTGCAATTGCTCGGGTTTTCTGTTCCGCACTCCCTCGCCGGAGTTCTCGCGCTCCTGTTTTGCACAACACACCTGCATTACACGCAGAACACAATGGAGAACAATTACATCTGCCTGCTCACGCTAACCGGATTCTGCTTTCAGTTTGAGTGGCTTCGCTTGGGAAGCACGAAGGCGCTGCTGATCGGCTCAGCGGCATTCGGGCTGAACTTGTTGACCCGGCTGACGACGGGACTGGATTTGCTCTGCGCCGGCGTCTTCTTGCTTCTGGTGCTCTGCTTTGAACGAGCTCAGAAGCGGGAATATTGGCGCAGGGTGGTCGCCTATGTGAAAACTGCTTTGCCGGTTTATGTCTTCTTCTTTCTTATGGACCGCGTATATCAGTTTTATCGGTTCGGGAGCTGGACGAACACTTACGTGCACTATTTCGCTACCGAGCACCGGAGGTTGGATCCGACGCTTCCGGCCAATTATCCTTGGACTACGCCTTTCTATAGAGGTTTTTTGGGCCCGTTGATCTCGCCTGAGAAGTCGATTTTCCTGTTTGATCCGTTGATCTTGCTTTCTGTGATCGTAGTCGTCTTTGCCTGGAAACGATTTGCTACCAGCGTAAAAGCATACGTGGTTGCCAGTTTTGTCCTGGTGCTGGGCTATATCTGTTTTTACGCCCGATACTACGAGTGGAGCGGCAACTTCGCGTGGGGGGATCGCTATGTTTCGACCGCGGTGGAACTGGCGGCATTTATCTCGGTCCCGATCCTGCTCAAATACCGGGCCGAATTGGGACGGGCGCTCTGGCGAATCGGTCTGGTGCTTATCGCGGCAGGCCTCATAGTTCAGATCGCCTCGCTCGCGTTCTGGCTGCCCCTGGAGATTTACCAGGGCGACGACTTCGGGCATCCGCAATGGGTGATCTGGCTGCGCTTCAAGAACATTGTCGCATTCGCGCTGGGAAAGATGGACGCCTGGGGCCTGAACACTGACTCCATGACCTACGACCAGTGGGCCTTTCAGCACATCACGTGTTGGAATTTCCTGCCGTTCGTACTGCGAAGAATGGGAGCGGCACCGAGGTGGGTAGTGGACGTGGCGTTTGGAATTTGGGCCGCCGCGATTGCAGGACTACTGTATGCAATTCGACGAATGGTAGGTATCTACCTCCATATGGTAGAATTCTACCATGAGCATGAACATCAAAAATGAAGAGACTCATCGAATGGCCCAAGAGCTGGCAGCCCTGACTGGCGAGAGCCTGACCGCCGCTGTAACGGAGGCTGTGCGCGAGCGATTGCACCGAATAAAGAAGAAGGGTATGGCTGAGCGGATTATGAAGATCGCGAAGGAATGCGCGCCGCTTTGGAAAGAGCCATACAAATCTATGAATATCGACAATCTGCTCTACGATGAGAAGGGTCTACCCAAGTGATCATTGACAGCTCCGCGATCGTGGCGATCCTTCGGGGCGAGCCGGATGCGGATGAACTAGCCTCTGCCATCGAGTCAGCTAAGATCCGCCGGCTCTCAGCAGCTTCCTACCTCGAAGCGGCAATTGTGACTGACGGCAATCGGAACCCTGTTCTGAGCCGGCGCCTTGACTCGTTTTTGCGGGAGATTCTGATTCAGATCGAACCAGTTACCGTCGAGCAGGCCCGACTGGCCCGCGAGGCTTACCGAGACTATGGAAAGGGGAGACACAAAGCCGGGCTCAACTTCGGAGACTGCTTTGTTTACGCTTTAGCCAGAGATAAAAGCGAGCCTCTGCTTTGTAAAGGACGCGACTTCAGGCAAACGGATCTGGAACTAGTAGAACTTTGAGTTGCTCCGAACCTCTACTCCACCGTCACCGACTTCGCCAGATTCCTCGGTTGGTCCACATCGCATCCGCGCCGCACGGCGATGTGATACGCCAGAAGCTGCAGGGGGACGATCTCGAGAATTGGCAAAAGTTCTTCCGGCGCCGGAGGCACAAAGATCACGTGATCAGCCGCCTCGGCGATTTCATCATCGCCTTCCGTCGCCAACGCGATCACTTGTCCAGAGCGGGCTTTGACTTCTTTCAGGTTTGAAAGGGTCTTCTCGTACCGTACCATCGAGAGCGCGTCTTTCGGATCACGGGTCGCGATAATTACGACCGGAAGCTTTTCATCAATCAGCGCGTTCGGCCCATGCTTCATCTCTCCCGCTGGATAACCTTCTGCGTGGATGTAGGAAATTTCCTTCAGCTTGAGCGCGCCCTCGAGAGCGATCGGGTAATGGATCCCTCGCCCAAGGAACAGGAAGTCCTGCGAGCGTACGTATTGTTTCGCCAGGTCTTCGCAATCTTCTTCGTGCGTGAGCAGGTGCTCCAAACGGCCAGGCATCCGCGTCAGTTCCTGCACCGCGTCTCTCGCTTGATCGGCGGAAATTG